>JAMDDF010000120.1:1817-2835 GCA_023489205.1 Actinomycetota bacterium
GGCGCGAGGCCGCGGTCGAGCCCCGCGTGCACGAGCACGTCGGCGGTCATGGCATCGCCCTTCATGCCACCTTTGCCCCTAAAGAGCAGCTCGTAGCCAACGACACGGCGGGCAGCGTCGAATATCGGCTGGCGGCCCACCATGAAGGTCTTCGTCTGGGCAGGCATTTCAGGCGATCACCCTTAGGACTTCTTCGACCGAGGTAAGCCCGGCGGCCACGCTCATCAAGCCCGCCTCGCGAAGGGTTATCATCCCGTCAGCGATCGCCGCTTTGCGGATGTCCTCGGCGTGCGCGTGCTCTACTATCATGCGTTCAACCTCCTCATTGACTGTGAGCACTTCATGCACGGCGAAGCGCCCCATGTAGCCGGTGTTGCCGCAGACCTGGCAGCCAACGGCCCGGTAAAGCTTCTCGGGCAGCTCGACGACTTCCCACCCAAGCGCCGCCAGCGCGCCTTCTTCTGGCTCGTAGGCCTCCTTGCAGCGGTCGCAGAGCCTCCTGGCCAAGCGCTGGGCCACGACGCAGTCGAGCGCGCTGCCTACGAGGAAGGGCTCCACTCCCATCTCGATGAGCCTGTTGGGCGTGGTCGAGGCGTCGTTGGTGTGGATTGTCGACAGCACTAGGTGGCCCGTGAGCGCCGCCTCCACCGCGATGGAAGCCGTCTCCCGGTCCCTGATCTCACCGATCAGGATTATGTCGGGGTCGGCGCGCAATATCGTGCGCAGTGCCGAGGCAAAAGTGAGGCCGGCCTTGGCATTTACCTGGATCTGGTTGATCCCATCGAGCTGGTACTCGACGGGGTCCTCGACGGTTATCACGTTTTTGGTCGGCTCGTTTAACATGTTGAGCGTCGCGTAAAGCGTCGTGGTTTTCCCCGAGCCTGTCGGGCCCGTCACGAGGATAGTCCCGTAAGGCTTCGCGTAAGATACTTCGTAGCGGGCCATGTTGACGGGTAGGAAGCCGAGCTCGGAAAGGCGTAAGTTGGTGCTCGCGTTCGTCAACACGACTCGGCCCTTC
>JAMDDF010000120.1:2845-3922 GCA_023489205.1 Actinomycetota bacterium
TGGGGGGGACACGTCTTTCGGCGATGTTTATATCGGCCATCACCTTCAGACGGCTCACGATCCCGTTTTGGATGTTGCGCGGAGAGCGCATCACGTCGTGGAGCACACCGTCGATCCGGTAGCGGATACGTACGTCTTTGCCAGTCGGCTCGACATGGATGTCCGAAGCGCGGTCAGAGATCGCCTGGCTTATGAGCAAATTGACGAGCCGTACTATCGGCGCGTCTTCGCGGACCTCTTTGACACTTTTTAGCCTGTCGTCCTCAGTCGCCGCGCTGGAGGCCGCAGCCTCCGCGCTCATGTGCTCCGCCTCGGAGTCCTTGCGGTAGTACTTGCCTATCGCTGCTTGGAGGGCATCGGCGGTCACAACGACCTGGCGGACGTCCGCGCCGGTCAGGGCCCGGATGTCGTCGATGGCAAAGACGTTGGAAGGGTCCGCCATCGCCACGATCAGCTTCCCCTCCCACCAACCGATCGGCATCGCTAGGTAGCGCCGGGCGAGGGTCTCTGAGACGAGCTGGGTGGCAGCAGGGTCCACCGGGTAGGCGGCGAGGTCGACGAACTCGAGGCCAAGCTGGCCAGCCAGAGTAGCGACGAACTGGTCCTCGGTTAGCAGGTGGTCCTCTATCAGGACCCGGGCCAGGTTTTGGCCGCGCTCCTTGGAAGCTTTGAGCGCCTCACCAAGCTGGTCGATCGTGATTATCCCGGTTTTTACCAGGACGACGCCCAGCTGCTCGTCCTCAGAAAGGGCGTCGTTCACGGTCCCAGGGCGCGCTCCTAGCATCTCTCAGTCCATCGGCATGGCAACAGGGAAGCTGAAAGCTAGTTGCGCGCTGAACCGAGGAACTTGAGCAGCAAGCCCCTGTTGACCGGCTCAGGTTCTGGCTCGTGCTGCTCGGGCTCGGGCTCGGGTCCCGGCTCAGGCTCAGCGGCGTGCTCTGGCACGTGGAAGTCGCGACCCCAGAAGTCCTCTCCTGGGTCGGCTACAGCAGCGCTCACATCGGGCCCGTCCCCCACCTCTGTGGCTTCGGCCTGCTCGCCGGCGGCGTACTCGCCCGCACCGTCGCCAGCACCGTC
>JAMDDF010000120.1:3932-4764 GCA_023489205.1 Actinomycetota bacterium
TGGGCGGCATACCCCTCGCCAGTTTGCTCGTTCCCGGTGGGCCCAGGCAGACCCAGGTGCACAAGGCGCATCTCGACCAGCTCTTTTACGGCCTTGCAGCCTTCGAACTCGCCCAGCTGCAGCAACTCGAGGGCCTCGCCGACCGTCCTGCCTCCCCCTATAGCGGCGACAAGCTGCCATTGTCCGGGCTGCAAACTAACCGGGGCGGCGACCGTCGCAGATAGGGATAACTGCCCGGCGAGCGAGGGCACGACCGCCTCTATCCCCGGCCACTCCTCTAGGCGAGCCTCGGCCTCCTCAAGCAGAGGGGCCACATCTTGGGGCGGTACCGTCCTCGCCGGCACCGACCCCTCGGAGTGAAAGGCAAAACTTCCCTCTTCGAGGCGTAGCAAGGCAAAGAGAGCGTCAACCGCGGTCGTGCAGTGGCCAACGTCGAAACCTGAGATACGGCCGGCGTCCATCCAAACGCTGCCAGCGAGCCTGGGCGACCCGACTCGCAGCTCACCCGACATTTTGAAGTGACGGAAAGCAGCGCCAGCACGTCTGGCAGTGCCACCGTCTCGAGGGTACCTTCTAGGGACACACCAATACCTTCGGCAGGTGCTCAACGAGGTTGAGCAAAGCCTGCTCGCCGGCCGAGCTCGGCGATGGCAGCGGCCGACATCGCCTCTAGGGGCGCTTCCTGGCCCGTCCAGGAGCGGAACTGGCGAGCAGCCTGGTGGATCAACATGCCAACACCGTTTAGCGGCAGCGCTCCGCGCTCACGGGCGGCCGCCATGAGCGGCGTCACGTCGGGAGCGTAAACGAGGCCGGCGCCGAGCTGGCCCGGCCC
>JAMDDF010000008.1:0-483 GCA_023489205.1 Actinomycetota bacterium
GGGCGCCGGGTGGGCGAACTGCACAGCCTCTTCAACTCCCACGTCTACGGTGCTCGGCCGGCTTTACCCACCGACGTCGAAGGGTCGGTGCTAAGCGAGGCGGTCGTGGACCTCGGGGCCGAGGCACTGGCCACCAGGATCGCGCTCACGATGGGACGGGAGCTACGAGCGGAGCTGCTCCTCGTGGTCCCCACCGGATGCTGAAGGCCGCCGCGCCCGTCTACCGCCTCGTCTGCACCGGCAGCGAAAGGGTCCTAGGTGCGCCGGCGGGCGAGGGGGCACTGGCCGGTGGGCGCCTCGGCTGGTTCATGAGGAAAGGTGGGCACTCCACCACGGTTCACGACTGGCGCGCCTGGCTCGACTACGCCGACCGCTGGCTCTGACTGCGCGAGGGCCGCCGGCACGCGCATCTGCGTAAGGAAGATGCACAGGAAGGCCGTTCGCCTGTAGGGTAGTTTAACTGGCCGCACGGGCCGATGTCCC
>JAMDDF010000008.1:493-4735 GCA_023489205.1 Actinomycetota bacterium
AAGGAGGTCTTGGCCGAAGTTGGCACAAGTTGCGAGCCCTCTGGTGAAGGTGGCGACGATAGGGGAGATCCTGGTCGAAGTGATGGCGGTCGAGCGCGGCCACGGTTTCATGGAGCCCCTCACACTGAGAGGGCCGTTCCCAAGCGGCGCTCCCGCGATATTCATCGACCAGGTGGCAAAGCTCGGCCAGCCCTGTGCCATCGTGTCTTGTGTCGGCGACGACGACTTCGGCCGGCTCAATGTTTCCCGGTTACAGGGCGATGGCGTCGACACGACGGCGGTTGAGGTGCTGGCCGGCGAGGTCACGGGGAGCGCATTTGTCCGGTACGGCCAACAGGGTGGGCGCGATTTTGTTTTCAACGTCGCTCGCAGCGCCTCAGGCCGGATCCGGGAGACCGCAGTGTCCACGCAGGTCCTGGCCGGGTGCGGGCACCTGCACATTTCGGGCTCCACTCTGTCCTCTGGGCATTCTGCCGAGTTTGTGGTCGGCGCGGTAGAGGAGCTAAAGGCGAGGGGCGGCACCGTGTCGTTCGACCCAAACATACGTCCCGAGCTGGCCCGTGACGCTGAGGTCCTCGCCATCTTGGGAAACATCCTCGCCGCCACCGACGTGTTCTTGCCGAGCGGCCCCGAACTGACCCTCCTCACGGGCGCTCGGGACGAACATGGCGCAGTCGAGCAGTTGGTGGGCCGAGGCGTCACCTGCGTGGTTGTGAAGCGGGGTGCCGAGGGGTCCACCTACTACGACAAGGACGGCTCCTTCGAGCTAGCTGCCTACCCCGTAGACGAGGTGGACCCGACGGGTGCTGGCGACTGTTTCGACGCCGCTTTTGTAACTTGTTGGCTTCGCGGCCGCCCGCCCCGCGAGGCGCTTGAGTTCGCCAACGCCGCCGGCGCCCGCGCGGTCGGCGTGCTCGGCCCGATGGAGGGGACGTCGACGTGGGCTGAGCTCGAGGTGCTACGCCGGCGGGGTGCAGGCGCAACGAGGCAGGGAGGCGCGCGCCTAGTACCGGCAGGAGAGCGCGAGCGTAGGCTGGATGGCTGGGTCACCCGACATATGGCTGGCCCGGTCCCGGCAGGACTTGTCTCTGTGTGCTCGGCGCACGAGGTGGTCCTGGAGTCAGCGGTCCTCCAGGCAGCCGAGGACGGCACCGCGGTGCTCATCGAGGCAACCTGCAACCAGGTCAACCATCAGGGCGGTTATACGGGGCTCACGCCGGCCAAGTTCCGTGACCAGGTCTACTCGATCGCCGACCGGGTCGGTTTCCCTCGAGCACGAGTGATGCTCGGGGGCGACCACCTCGGGCCCAACCCATGGAGACGCCAGCCGGCCGAGCGCGCCATGGCGGAGGCCGAGCAAATGGTGGCAGCCTACGTTTCGGCGGGCTACGAGAAGGTCCACCTGGACACCAGTATGGGCTGCGCAGGCGAGCCTTCCCATCTTGGTGATGACCTGACAGCTGAGCGTGCGGCTCGCCTGGCCGTGGTGGCAGAGGAGGCGGCCGGGGCAGCCGGCACGTCGCCTCGGTACGTCATCGGCACGGAGGTGCCGGTCCCCGGAGGTATCCTCGGTGAGGCCGAGGATGTCCATGTGACGACCCGAGAAGCCGTCCTCGCGACGTTCGAGGCGCATAGGAGTGCCTTTGCCCGCTTTGGAGTGGCGGCAGCGTTTGAGCGCGTCCTTGCCGTGGTCGCCCACCCCGGTGTCGAGTTCGACAACCAGAGGGTCTTCGCCTACCGGCCGGAGCGGGCCAGAGGGCTCACGGCCGCTCTAGCCGAGATGCCCGGGCTCGTCTTCGAGGCGCACTCGACCGACTACCAGCCCAGCGCGAGCCTCACACGCTTGGTGGGCGACGGGTTCGCCGTGCTAAAGGTCGGCCCGGCCCTCACCTTTGCCCTCCGGGAGGCCCTGTATGGCCTCGATGCCATCGCCCGGTGGACCGCGCCGGGGTGGAGCGAACGCTCTTTGGCTGCTGCGGTGGAAGAAGAAATGCTTGCCCACCCCGAGCACTGGTCGGGTTATTACCCGGGTGACCCCGCCTGCCAGCATTTGCTGCGCCATTTCAGCTACAGCGACCGGGCCCGCTACTACTGGTCCTCCCCTCCTTTACGCCAGGCCGTGGCGTCACTTTTGGCACAGTTCGGCCCCGAGGGAGTGCCCGAGACGTTGGTGAGCCAGTACCTCCCCAAGCTGTACGAGCGCGTCGCGGCCGGGGTGCTACCGGCTACGCCGAGGGCGCTGGTGCTTGAGGCCGTGAGAGACGTGTTGCGCCCGTACGCGGCTGCCTGCCGGTCGGCGGGGCCAAACCGCTGACAAAGTGCCGCTGACAAAGTGCCGCTGATGCGCACCGGCGCGCCCGGCCGGCAGCTCACCGCCGTGGCGGCAAGGGCAGCCGCCCCCACATGGGTGTGCTTGAGCTCAGTAGACGGTGTAGCCCCCGTCTACGACCATGACGCTGCCGGTCATAAAGCTGGAGGCCTCGCTGGCGAGGAAGACGACGGCGGGCGCCACCTCGTCGGGTGTTGCCATCCTCTTCATCGGGACGTCCTCCACCCAGCGCTGGACTTCTTCGGGGTCGGTCGGGTCGGGGGACATCTCGGTCCGCACGTAGCCGAGGGCAAGGGCGTTTACTCGCACGTTGTATGAGGCCCACTCGGCGGCCAGCGAGCGTGTTAGCTGGTGCACAGCCGCCTTCGAAGCGTTGTAGGAGGGCTGCCACTGCGGCCTGTTGACGATTATCCCCGAAATCGACCCGATGTTCACTATGACCCCCTTGCGCCGGGCCACCATCGAGCGCCCGACGACCTGGCTGCAGTACCAGAGACCGTCCAGGTTTACCGACAGCACCGAGTGCCAGGTCTCTGGGGTCACCTCGAGCGCGGGCCGGTGCTCTACGACGCCTGCGTTGTTGACAAGGACGTCAACGGGGCCGTAAAGATGCTCGACTTGCGCGGCCATCGCCTCGACGTCGGTATAGGAAGTGACGTCCCCGGAGACGGCCACCACCTCCAGGCCGTCGGCGCGCATGGCTTCGACCGCCGCGGAGCCGGCCTCGTGGCTTCGCGAACTGATGGCGACCCGGGCGCCGGCCGAGGCGAGAGCCCGCGCGAAGGCATGGCCCAAACCCCTCCGGCCACCGGTCACCAGCGCGACTGCCCCGTCCAGGCGGAACTTGTCGTTCATTTTTGCTCCTGAATTTTAGGTAGCTCGCCGCCCCTCACCAGACCGTATATCCGCCGTCGACTACGACGTTGCTCCCGGTCATGTAGCTGCTCGCGTCCGATAGGAGGAACGCGACCACAGCGGCGATCTCGGAGGGCTCGGCTGGTCGGGCCATGGGCGTCTCGCTCTGCCACAGGTCAGCCCAATCTGGCCTTTGCGCCCTTACTTGCGCCAGGAGCGGCGTCGCCGTATACCCAGGTGAAACGGCGTTGACCCTTATGCCTCGCCCCGCCCACTCGCCGGCGAGCGACTTGGTGAGCATTATGACCCCGGCTTTGGAGGCGTTGTAGGCCGCTTGGCACTGCGGCCGGTTGGAGACAAGCCCCGACATGGACGCGATGTTGACGATGACGCCGCCGCCGTGAGCCAGCATGTGCCGGCCCGCCTCCCGGCAGCACCAGAAGGTCCCGTCGAGGTTGACCGCCATGACCGAGCGCCAGTCTTCGTCGGGCGTGTCTTCGGCTGGAGCGTTGCGCACGATGCCGGCATTGTTCACCCAGCCGTGGAGGCGCCCGTGCTGACGGGCGAGTGACGTCACCACGTCCCGGACCGAGGCCGGGTCTGTCACGTCGAGCATTACGGCGCTGCCGCCGACCTCCTTGGCCGCCGACTCGGCGACAGAAGCGTCGACGTCGGCGATCACCACGTGCGCTCCGCCTTCACCGGCGCTTCGGGCGATATCGAGACCGATACCTCTCGCCCCCCCCGTAACGACGATGTTGCGCCCTTCCAGAGACATCTTTCCCGTTAAGGCCAACCCTGCTTCCTCCTAATCGTCCGAAACGTCGAACTGGACCTCACTGTGGAGCACGGCCATGGAGCCTACATAACTCACCTGGTCGTTGTAGAGCCGGTGCGGCGAGAACCGGGCAGTTGCCTCGGCCAGGGCCACTGCGAGCCCCAGGTTAGGCGCCTCTAAGCTCCACCGTCTTTTAGCGCCGCCGATCCCTTCGGACCACGCCGGAGGCGCCGGCCCTGTTGTCGGTCGGGCCGCCCTACGGTCGCGACGTCGTCCTAGG
>JAMDDF010000068.1:0-3036 GCA_023489205.1 Actinomycetota bacterium
CGGCTTTGTCGAGTGCCGGGCCGACTCCCACCGCACTTGCGCTGCCGCCAGGGGCCTGGTTGGCGAGCCGGTGCGCGACGTTGGCAACCCAGGCTTGCATCTCGGCGTGCAACCGGGCCTGCAACCGGAGGCGGTCGGACTCGAGGTGCTTCTGGTAATTGGCAACCTCGGAGTTGTGTTGACCAACCAGGAAGGTGGTCGCGTCTTTCGCGAGGGGCTTAGGTGGCGTCGGGCCGAGCTCGGAGAGGGCCCCGGGGGTAGTCGAAGCCAATAGGACTTTGCCCCCTGGCGTGAGGACGGTGACGGTCTCATGGGGACGGACGGTGGCCGCGAGGAGGTCTGTCACAGCGACTGCGGAGGGACGACCGGATGGGCCCTCGACCACGACCAGAGCCGACGAGGGCCGAGCCCCCACTACGAGCGTCTTCCGATGGGCCTGGTGGTCGCTTGCCAGGGCGGCGCCGAAGAGCCCTTTGCCGTTGCAACCCGAGGCCAAGGTGGCCGCAGCGACGAGGGTGGCGAACACCCTCGCCACGTTCTTGGGCTGCCTCACCGCTGGCCCCCCGCGCTCAGGTGGGCCCGTACCGCCCCTTCGAGGGACGACATGGCGCTTTCCTGGCGGCCCTCCGGCATAGCGGCCACCACCTGCATCAAGTAGGGCGAGATGAGCGAGATGTAGGCGTCCACCAAGCGGTCGCGCTGGTAGCAGGTCTCAGTCAGCTCCCGCAGCCTCGCCTCGTCCTCGCGCTCGGCAGCCCGCCAAAGGCGCTTTGCTTTGTGGACCACAGCGCTTTGTGCAGCCCGGAGCGCCTTGTACCCGGCAACCAGGACGATGCTCGTCACAAACCCGAGGAGAGCAGCGCCGATGGCAGCAGAGACCGCGGCCCAGCCCGTTGTCACCAGGTATTCGTAGCGCAGGAAAGTGAGCGCCAAGATGTAGGTCGCCATGCCCCAGGTGGCCAGGCGCCGCAGGCGCCTGGAAGAGCGGAGGCTGGCCCAGGCGAGGAAGCCCTCGCCTGCGATCAGGCCGAGCCACAAGATGGCGGTGATGAAGTCGCTCGTGGTCCGGCCGCCTCCTCCGGCTTGAGCAGCAAAGTTTGCGGGTATTATCTCGATGAGAGCGGCCACTAGGGCGAGCGCCAACATTATGTAGCGGGGCGAGCGCCGTGATGGCTCCTTCGCCTGGGCTGTCGAGTAGTTGTCGCGACGAAGGTCGGCTTCGTCCCGTGACGTCGCGCGCTCTCGTGCCGCGTGCTTTACCACATCGTCTGCCTGGCGCGCTTCTTGGTAGAGTTCGGCTCGGGCCGTACGCGATTCATTGAACCTGCGCATGATCGGGATGACGCTCGGTAGGTTCGGCGTGACCTGGAGTGACCCCTCGTCGGGGACACTGAAAAGCCTCGTGCTTTCTTGGTCGTCATCGTATGGGTCGTTTTTCGGTGCCATTCAAAGCCTCCTGTGCTCAAAGGTTCTTGTGCATGCCCAGAGTTGGAAGTAAAATCCCTGCCCCCTACCCGTTACAAGACGCACACTTGGGCCCCACAAACGGGCCTCCAGCCTGTTGACCGAGACTCGTCAATGCGCCTTGCCGGGTCCTCACGAAAAAGGCGGCGCCGCGGTGCAGACAGACGATCGTGCCGGGAACGTAGAAGCCGGCTTTCTCTCCGCCAGCACCCGTACCCTGTTGACGATGGCGTCCTGGCCGTTGTTGAGGTTCTGCCGCCGCTGTGCCCGGCGGGCTTTGATCAAGCGGATCACGTGGTCGTCTGGTTCCATTGGCGTTTCTCCTTCTTGTGGGCCTAGCTACGGGAACCGGCTCTCTGCCCTGTGCTGAGTTGCTCTGCGCCCGAGGCGCCATCGCTGATCACGCCGCGGCACCGCCACGCGTCCCACGAATTGGCTGTGGGCTATGGCGGGCGGGAACGACGCTCGCTGGCGAGGCGAGCCGAGACGTCTCCGGCTCATCGCCAACCCTTGTGGCAAAGAGGAAGAGCCCGGACATCGTGAGCCCTTCTCCCCATCGCTGTCGGGCCGGCTTCGCCGGCCACGTGCAATGTGCTCATTCTTCCTCCTCTTTCCTGTTCGGGCCTTGCGCCCGTCACCTACACAAACCGGCCACGTGAGGCCACCTAAGCCGCACCTGGCCCTCGCCGTTGCGATGCCACGTTCGTCACAAAAGAACAAGCCCGGGGCGGGCCTTGGCTGAGACGGGGCTCGCGGGCTCACCGTCCGGGCTGAACAGCCGGCGAGACCCGTCCGCTTGGCGGACCAGGAGGTCCCCGGAGCGAGAGAACTCTGCGACCACCAAAGGGCGAGCTGACAGGACCAGCCCGTTCGGCACCCAGAGCTGACCAGGCATGGGGCGCTTTTCGCTCCCGTTGTCCCCAACAGAAAGGTCCGCAGCTTGTCCGGCACTGCCGTTACCACGAACAGAAGGGTCCAGTTCGGCACCAGCAAGATCGAAGTCCATTGGGCCTCCTCCTCTCTTGGTCTCTTGCAGTCCCCGACGGGCCATTCCGGCCCCTCTGCGAATAAGAACTGCTTCGGCGGCTGCTGCTGAGCTGAAAGCCGGCCAACCTGAGCGCTCCGCCTCTTGCCGAGGTACGGATAGCGACGAAGACCGGGGCTCCCGGTATAGATGTGGGTCATCGGTCGCGACTCTTGGGCCCCCCTGGGAAGCTCTGCCTTTTCGCCCCTCCGGGGGCGAGGCTGGTGGGATCCCTCAGGTGTAGACGAGTTCGCTTTCCTCGTGTGTGCTTCGGTTGTCAGCTGCCACAACGCCTTCTCAGCGCTGTAGAGCCCTACCCACCCACATCAATGGCGAAAGAGCCCGAAGACCCTGTGGTCGTCTGGGGCACCGCCAGCCGTTGTCAGCAGGCCAGGGGGTGGCTGGCTGGGCTCGGAGGAGGCCGGCGAGGCCTGGCCAGTGGTTGCCCGTCCACTTGATGACACTCGGCCCGCTTTTCGGCTGCAACGGGCTTCCGCGGCACGACGAACACCCCGGCCACTGCGTACCGGTCCGAATTTCCACCCAGC
>JAMDDF010000068.1:3046-4414 GCA_023489205.1 Actinomycetota bacterium
GCGGCCCGACGAACCCCGCGGCCCCTTCGTACCCGTCCGAATCTCCACCCAGCATTGTATGAACTGGGCAGTTCCTGCCTATTGGGCCGCCAAGGGGCTGCTCAGCCTGTTTTCTTTTGAGGGCGCCCCCAGCGTGGCTCCCGGGGCCGGTTGGCCTCAGCTGTCAATTCTTCCAGCCAGTTGTCGGCCTTGAGCTCGAAGTGGAAGTTCAGCACGTCGTCGTAGCTGATGGGCGGCCCAGTGTGGGTTTCGGACAGCTCGGCGGGAAGATCCCAGTGGACAAGCTTCACACCTGCCGAGACCAACTGGCCCACTACCCAGTCGTCGGCTGGTTTGTTGGTTATCACGTGGCAGCGGGGGCACAGGAAGGAGTAGGTCGCCTGTTCGTCCGCCGTGCACACTTGTACCTGGACTTCGGGAGCTGCCAGCGCGAGCTCCCCGCAAGTTGGGCAGTTCGCCCGTATTGTCGGCATCTGGCGCTCCTTTCCGTGCCGGGTCCTCTATTGCAAATAACCGCGGCCCTGGCTGGTACTGAGCGGGCTGCCGAGCGGCAGGTAGACGACCACGACGAGCCCGGGGCTCTTGCGGACCAATCGGGCCATCACGCTGGGGCCAAGTCGAGTTGACATTCTCAGAAGAGCACCCCGGGTGGCCTCTAGAGACAGTCAAGGACCTCTGCCGCGGCGCGCTCGCCAGAGGCGACGGCGCCGTCCATGTACCCGCACCAGTGGGGGGCCGCCTCTGCCCCGGCCCAGTGGACGCACCGGTAAGGCGCCCTCAGCGCCCGGCCGTACGCTGCCAGGGCGCCCAGCTCGGGGTGGGCGTCGTAGCCTCCGAGGCTGTAGGGCTCGGCGGACCAGTCCTGCTCAAGGAGCTGCACCGGTTTGGCGGCCCGCGGCCCGAAGAACCTTGCCAGGCAAGCCGTCACCGCCTCACGGCGAGCTACGGGGTCCGCCCGGCTGAACCAGCGCCCCGCCGAGCCGCCAAGCAGCCCGACCAGGACCCCGGGGCCGTGCTCGGGTGAAGCGTCCATGGACATGTGGAGCGGCCCATCGTCGCTGAAGGCCTGGCCAGAGAAGCCCTCGGAGCGCCAGAAGGGCTCGTCGTAAATGGCCGCCACTTTTATGACCGCCCCCATTGCCATACGGCGGACCAGCTCGGCGCGCTCGTGGGGTAGCGATGGGTCGAAGCCGATGGATCTGCACAAAGGCGGGGGCACGGCCACGACTACCGCCCTGGCCTTGTAATGCGAGTTCTTGGTGGACGCCGTGACGCTCCCAGCGTCCTGGCGTATATGCACCACCGGGGCGCCGAGCACGACCCTTTCGCCGAGCGCGCCGGCCATGCGGGCCGCCAGCTGCTGCGCCC
>JAMDDF010000068.1:4424-4720 GCA_023489205.1 Actinomycetota bacterium
AGTGAGAGGAGTCCTCACCCCGCCCGCAGAGCGCAGCACGAACAGCAGCCAGAGCAAGGAAACTTCCTCCGGCTCGGCTGCGAGCAGCTCGCGTACGCCAAGGCGGAGGACGGACCTCCCGCCCTGGGTGGCGAGGTTGCGCCGGAGCCAGCGCTCGACGCTGGTAGCGTCCCACTTGCCGGCCCGGCGGGCCTGCCAGGGCTCCTCCAGGCCGACGGGGTGGGTGAGAAGGCTGAGGTGTGCCCCCGCCTGGGCGAGGTCGGCGAGCACCCCGAGCGGCAGGGGCGGCACCGGGG
>JAMDDF010000099.1 GCA_023489205.1 Actinomycetota bacterium
TTAATGTAACCGCGCTGGATGAACCCGGTTAGCACCAAGACAGGTAGGACCAGGAGCAGCGCAGCCGCAGCCAGGGCGCTCCAGTCGGAAGTACCCTGTCCAATGTAGCCCTCGATGGCCACAGGGGCCGTGATAGTAGACGATCCCGTGAGGATGAAAGCGCCAAAGAACTCGCCCCACGACCCGATGCTACACAACATCGTCACCGTGGACAAACCCGGAATCACCAGGGGCAGCATTACGCGCCGAAATGTTTTCCACCGGCTGCACCCGTCCACTCGGGCGGCATCCTCGAGCTCCCTAGGGAGATCGGCGAAATAGCTCCTCATCATGAACACGACGAATGGCATCTCGAAGGTCTCGTAGTACAGGATTATCGAGAGGTAGGAACCACTCAGGCCCAGCCTGACGTAAATGGTGTACAAGGGCACGAGGTAAATCAGGGCCGGCACCATGTAGGCGACGACCAGCCAGCCGCCTATCGCGCCGCTCCCTCCGAAGCGCGAGCGTGCCAACCCATAACCAGCCGGGACACCGAGCGCCAAGGCAATACCAACGCTCACCACCATGATAATGGCAGAATGCCCCAAGTCGGCGACGTACTGATTGGACGGGCCACCGATGACTGCACGGAAATTGACGAGCGTCGGCGAGTACACCACTTTCGGCGGCAACACAAAGGCCTCGCCGACCGGCTTGAAAGCAGTGTCCACGATCCAGAAGATCGGCAGCAGGATGAAGATCGCGCCCACCAAGAGCGCTACGATGGTCATCACATCCGCCACGCGCCTGCTCGTATGGTAGCGCGACCACCTACACTCACGCACCCTGACCGGCGTTACCCCTGGCGCTTTCGCCATCTCAGCGACCCCGCCCCGAGAGCTTATAGACGATGATAACCGGGATGGCCATCAGGACCACCAACACGATTGCCATAGCGGCACCCAGCCCCAATTCCCCGAACACGAAGGTTTGTTGGTAGACGTAGAAATTGAGGATGTTGGTGGTCAGCCCCGGGCCCCCGCCAGTAATTATTTGGAAGACGGCAAACTCGCGGAACAGGTTGACGAGCTGGAAGATGGTGGCGAAAGCGATGACAGGGCGCAAGCCAGGGAGAGTGATATGCCAGAGCGTGCGCATGCTCGACGCCCCGTCGACCTTGGCCGCTTCGAACGGCTCCCGGGGCAGGGTCAGCAGGCCGGCCAAGAGGATCATGGAGATGAGCGGGAACCCGACCCATGCGTTGGCAATGATGCATGTGATCATGGCCGTGTGCGGGTCCCCGGCCCAGTTGAGCTTTGGCAAGCCCACCAGGCCCAAGAACCAGTCCACCCAACCGTTGCTCGTGTTGAACAGCACGGACCACGTCACGTCTGCAGCCACGGCCGGGATCATCAGCGGCATAATGTAGATGACTCGGAAAATGGCCATCCCCCAGAGCCGCCTGGCCAGCAACAGCGCCGCTCCGAAACCAAGCACCAGCTCGACCACGATTCCCCCCCCGGCAAAAATGGCGGTGTTGCCAATGACAGTGTGGAGCTGGCCGCTGTGGAGGATGTCGGCGTAGTTCACGAGACCAGCCCAGGCGAAACTGGGCGATATGGGCAGATAGTTAGTAAATGATAGATAGATGCCAACCAGAATCGGCACAGCGACCACAGCCGTGATGACCAAGAGGGCAGGTGCCGTCGCTATCACGTAAAAACGCCTGTCCATCCAGCTACACAGGCTGGCCCACAAGCTCCGACCCAGGACACGCCGGCCTGTTTGTCCGACAGACACCGCGACCATGGGGACCGCCGCGTGGCGTGACGTCGACTCGGTCATCCGCGCCGCTGTCCTACGACGCTGACATGGACCCACCCGCGACCGCCAACCACCCCCAACCACCCGGACAATTTTAACCTGCGACTCGCCATCTTTCCCTCCTCAATTACAAGCCACAGCTCTATCCCTAACCCTGTAAATAGTCTACCATACAGCTGGCGAGCGTAGCCAAGCGCCTCCGAATTAGAGACGTCGACTTCCGGTTGAGCAGCAATGAGTCGGACCCTATGCATGTCCGCGAGTACTCAGACGATGGACCAGGCGATGACACCAGTGTTGGCGCAAGAGACGTCCTCCCTCACGACCCAAGCACATACGAGAAGATCGCGGCATCAGGAGCCCTCGGAAGTCTGACGACAAGGCCCTGCTTCATAAGGCTCGCTCCAGTTCTTACCTCTACTTCATCAGTAATGAGGTTCTTCAGCCCGTAGTGACGATCGGCAACGAGGCCTTGCAGCCGAAATGACCCAACCGACGACGAGGAGCCTGGTCGACGAAAGACCTCGACTACGCCACTACCACGAGCGGGCCGGTTGTACTGGAACGCCAACCACACGTCCAACGACACGCTGTAGCCGGTGAGAGGGTAGAAGTCGCTGTACAGCAGGTCGTCCTTAATCTGCAAGAACTCCTCGTTCGCTGCCCGGAGGAGCTGCCAGTCTGCTGCCGTGGCCAGGTCCGGGTCGATATCGGAGATAAAGCAGGGAGCGAACGCACTACGCACGACGTAATCCGCGGGGCCATACTGCCCACCATTCGTCACTTGTGGGTCAATGACTGCACCAAAGTAGGGGAGCCAGAAGGAGATCCCATAGGTCTGGCACTGGGCGGCCGTAGGGTCGTACTGGTAGTCGCTCCGCCACAGCGGCACGGCGCGGCGCATCGTCTCGAGGTCGTTACGACGTCCCCCGGACGCACAACTATCGATCCACATTCCAGGATGGCGCTGTAGCATCTCATCCCAGAACGCGAGGTGACCGAGAACATGCTTCATCTGCGTCATGCCTCGCCGACCTGGACGATCGGCCGCATTCCAGTTGACAAGTGGGTCCATATTGAAGTCCTGCCGGAACACGTCAATACCATTGCCCGTTGCACCCTGGGTCGTGATCAGCCAATCGAAGTGGTCGATCATCCACTTCAGCGCTGAGGGGTTGCCGAAGTTTACTAGGTAGCTAACATCAGGTGCAATTTCGTTTGCGTGGCGGACCGGTCCTGACGGGCCGAGCAGCCACGTCGGATGGTTGTCGGCGATCCAAGTCGAAGCCATTGCTCTTTCAGGCTCGGACCAAAGGATCGACTTCATGCCATGAGACGCTGCGGCCTCAAAGGTAGTTTTGACCCCCTTGGGGAAACGTACTGGGTCGGGGTACCAATTGCCAACACCATAGAACCACGGGTCCGTGCTGAACATCACCGCCTTCAACGGGATAGCGTACCAGCCTGCATCAACCCACCAGTGCGTGTAAAAACCACCGTGGTCCTTGGTCGTTCGTTCGTCCGCGTACTCGCTGATGGTGCTGAGCTCTTCGGACTGGTCAGGGTAAAGGCTGATCGCCCCTGAAGTCGTCAGGATTGGGGTTGGAAGCTTGCCGGCATAGCGCGGCAGGTTAAACTGCCACATCCAGCGCCGCCACGAGTTCTGAGCGATGCTCCAGTTAGGCGCAGCCCAATCCATCACGACGATCAGTGGTGTACGGACCTGCTCGCCTGGCTCGAGCGTCGTGGCGAGCAGGTGTGCGTCCTCGATGTCTTGGTAAGGCTTCGTCTGCGGGTCGGCGGAGGTCATGCCGGCCCTGAGGACTAGGCCTTGAGAAGCGTCGGGAAGCAGTTCGGCAGTCCACTGCCCTGGCCAGCCGACGGCAACCATGGCCCCCCGCTTTCCCCAGTCAAGATTGAAGTACGGCCACGTCCTGTTCGAAGGCCGCCCACCAAACGGGTACAAGAGGTGGCGTCTGCCCAAGGCGAGCTGGGCCTCCATAGGAGCATAGTCGGTTGCCTGGTCAGCGCTGCCGTTGAAATGGTGCAAGATGTACGTGGCAGTGTTCGACGGGTTGATGATCGCATCAGCGCCCAGTACCAGGGTGAGTGGCGGCGTCCGCCGTGTTCCGGTATTAGTGAACCACACGGTCCACTCACGGGCGGCAAAGCCAGGGTATTGGACGACATTAGCCTCTACTTGCAATCCACTTACCCGGTCTTCCCAGGTGACGGAATGCTGCACTCTTTCCGGGGAAACACTAACGGACTCCACTTTTGTGGGCCATGCGGGGAGCAACGTGCGCGAAGCGTGGCCACCGTAGACGAACGAGAATGGTGGGTCGGAAACAAAAGTGGAGATGCTAGCCCAGTCCGTGCGACCCGGGGTGTAGGGCACCGAAGCCGCGGTTGCGGGACTACCAATTATCCTGGCAGCAACGGTGGCCGCGGTGGTGGCCCCGGCCAGCCTCAGGAAGTCCCGCCTGCCGATCGGTCCATTGGGGCCATCAGACATCGCCGGTCACCTCGGCGCTCTGGCGCTGTTGACTTCATCAATCACATGCACATGAACTCTCCCGTAACGAGCCGCGGTCCCGGGCAGGCTACCTCCTGATGGTGGCGACAGCATTGGCCGCCAAGTTGCCACCGTCGACGGGAAGTACCGTGCCGCTCACCATGGCTGCGGCATCGGAGGCGAGGAAAACGACCGGTCCCACCATGTCCCGGGTGGTGGCGAGCCGGCCGAGGGGGATGCCCGCCAGCAAGTGCTCGCCCAAGCTGACGCCACTCGGGTCGGAGTCGTCGAGCATGGCCATGACCCCAGGCGTGTCCAGCTGCGCGGGAGCGATTGCGTTGACCCTGATGCCGTAGTGCCCCCACTCGACCGAGAGTTCTCGCT
>JAMDDF010000109.1 GCA_023489205.1 Actinomycetota bacterium
CGCAGTTCACCGACGAGATGGAGCTCGCCGCCGCCCAGGCGATCGCCGACGCCGTAAGCCCCGACGAGCTCAATGCCAGCTACATCGTCCCGAGCGTGTTCGACCCAGCAGTCTCTCCTGCGGTGGCGGCGGCTGTTAGCGCGGTAGCAACGGCGTCCTGAGATAGAGCAAACTGAGATGTCGTGTCGCCGTCCTCCCCTGTAGCCGCAGCCGTCAAGGCCCTTGGCTCCGTGCTCCGTTCCGGTGCGCTGCTTACCGACCCCGTCGAACTGGCTACCTACGAGTGCGACGGCCTCACGAACTTCCGGGCACGACCCGCGGTCGCGGTGCTCGCCACGACGGCAGAGGAGGTGGCAGCCACGGTCCAGACCTGCGCCCGTTTCGGTACCCCGTTTGTAGCGAGGGGATCTGGCACGGGCCTCTCTGGTGGTTCAGTCCCGCGCTCCGACGGCGTGCTGCTCGTCACCGCCAAAATGCGCTCGGTCCTCTCGGTCCGCCCCGAAGACCAGCGCGCCATCGTCGAGCCTGGGGTCACCAACCTTGCTGTCAGCCGGGCCGGCGCGCCTCACGGCCTCTTTTACGCCCCCGACCCCTCGAGCCAGCAGGTCTGCTCTGTCGGGGGCAACGTAGCAGAAAACTCGGGCGGCGCGCACTGTCTGAAGTACGGTTTTACCACCAACCACGTCACCGGCCTCGAGGTGGTCACCCCAGAAGGCGAAACGGTAGAACTCGGGGGCATGGCACCGGACACGCCGGGCTACGACCTAGTAGGGGCATTCGTAGGTTCGGAAGGCACCCTCGGGGTGGCTACCAAGGTCACGCTCCGCCTCCTACCAATGCCGGAGGCTGTCCAGACGATGCTGGCCGCGTTCGCAGATGTCGATAGTGCCGGCCGAGCTGTGTCAGCCATCGTGGCGGCCGGCCTCGTCCCTGCCGCTATCGAGATGATGGACGCCCTGGCGATCTCGGCCGTCGAGGCCGCGGTCCGCTGCGAGTACCCCGCCGGAGCAGGCGCGGTCCTCATAGTGGAGCTTGACGGGCCAAGGGCCGAGGTAGAGGAGGGCATTGCCGAAGTGCGGCGGGTGTGCGAAGAGGAGGGCGCTTTCGAGATCCGCTTCGCCGCTGACAACACCGAGAGGGCGGCCATCTGGCGAGGTCGCAAGGCAGCCTTCGCGGCAATGGGCAGGCTGAGCCCTTCGTACATAGTCCAAGACGGCGTGGTGCCCCGCAGCTCACTTGGCGACGTGCTCCACGAGATCGGCGCGCTTTCGGAGGAAGCTGGCATAAGGGTGGCCAACGTGTTCCACGCTGGCGACGGCAACTTGCACCCGCTCGTCCTCTTCGACGACCAAGTCCTTGGCGAGGAGGAACGCGCCGAGGAACTGTCAGAGGCCATCCTCGGGCTCTGCATTGCTCGGGGCGGCTCTGTTACGGGCGAGCACGGCGTAGGGCTCCACAAACTCGCGGCCATGGAAAAGATGTTCAGCCCTGAAGACCTAGAGACGATGCTGCTACTGCGCAGTGCCTTCGACCCCGAGGGGATCTGCAACCCGGGCAAAGCCGTACCGACGCCAAGGCTCTGCGGCGAGCCGCCGCGGCCATGCCAAGGCTCCCACCCGCTCCAAGAGGCTGGCGTGGCGGAGATTTTCTGACTATGAGCCCGGCTTTTGCCCCAGGCGCCCTACAAGACCTGGAACGAGCTTGCCCATCTGGTGCCCGCCCCGGCACCGAGGTCGACACGATAGACGGAGTCGCCCCTTCTTTCCTGGCCTACCCCAAAGACACTCGGGAGGTCGCCCGGGTACTGAAGACCGCTTCTAGCTACAACCTGCCAGTCGTGGTGCGTGGCGCTGGCACGAAGCAGGACTGGGGCACTCCGCCCGAGCGCGTTGGCCTTGTTGTCGACCTTTCCCAGATGACGGGGGTGGTCGAGCACGTGAGCGACGATCTAGTAGTACGTGCCAGGGCGGGCACGCCCCTGGCCTCCCTCGCCGCCACGCTCGCTGGCGTCCGCCAGCGGCTCCCGGTAGACGAGGTCGTGGCGGGCTCAACGATCGGAGGGGTCGTCGCCACCGGCATTTCAGGCCCGCTGCGCTATGGCCACGGCGCCGTGCGTGACTTATTGCTCGGGCTCACAGTCGTGCGGGCGGATGGGACGATGGCCCGAGCTGGTAGCAAGGTCGTGAAAAATGTAGCCGGGTACGACCTCCCAAAGCTTTTCGCAGGTTCTTACGGGACCCTCGGCGTCATGACGGAGCTCACCTTCAAGCTGAGGCCACTGCCCGATCAACGATTGTTCGTCTCTGCCTCCTACCCGAGCCCGGCCGAAATGGCCCCTCACCTCGCAGAACTGCTGCGAAGCCAGGCAGTGCCGGCCGCGATCGAGATCGACCGGGCAGAGCCCGACGCCGCCGTCCAAGTATGCGCTCTTGTGGAAGGCCGGCCCCGACCGGCCGAGGTGCGCGCCGACCTACTGTCACGCGTCATGCGCGACGCAACGGTCAGCCTTGAAGCTCCTCCCTGGTGGGGTTCGCTCCCTGGCCCAGTCACCTTCAAGCTCACAGGGGCCATCTCCGCAGTACCGTCATTGATCGGTCAGGCCCGTAACTGTTGCGCCGCTGCGGGTCTCCCGGCAAGGCTGTGGGGCAGTGCCGGCACCGGCGTGCTCTACCTCGGCCTCCCAAGCGGTACTGACCCAGAACAACTGGCAAGTATTCTCGACCAGCTGCGCACGGCCGCCTCCGAGGCCCAGGGCCACGCGACAGTCCTGCGCGCGCCTGCCAAGAGCAAGGCGACGCTTGACATATGGGGACCAGTCCCTGGCTTGGACCTGATGAGACGGGTGAAACAACGCTTCGACCCCGGGCGCCTGCTCTCCCCCGGACGATTCGTGGGAGGTATCTGATGGCCACAAAACAACACGACGGGCGCCCTCTACCCACCTACGTGGAGACGGCGGCTGAGGACGGCCATCTCCGTAGCCTCCTCAATGATTGCGTCCACTGTGGCTTTTGTTTGCCAGCTTGCCCCACCTACCAACTTTGGGGAGAGGAGGCCGACTCGCCGCGGGGCCGGATCCAAATTGTTGGCCAACTAGTAGCGGGAGCCCCCGTCCATGGTGCGGCCGCGGAGCACCTCGACCGGTGCCTGTCATGCCTGGCTTGCGTGAGCGCGTGCCCCTCTGGGGTCCGCTACGGCGAGATCATCGAAGAGGCTCGGGCCAAGGTCGAACGAGCCAACGCTCGGCCGTTACCAAAACGCCTAGGCCGCGAAGCCATATTCGCGCTCTTCCCCTACCCGCGACGCTTACGAGCAGCTCGGCTCCTCCTAAAAGCCGCCGAATCGACGGGGTTGCGCAAGCTTCTCCACTACCACTGGCTCTCCAGCCACCTCCCAGCCATCCTTATGGCCACCGAGCGTTTGGCGCCACCGGTCACCCCGCTCGAGCGCCTCCCCCCTCGTGTCCCCGCGCGGGGCCCGAGCAGGGGTGCCGTCGGGCTCCTGGTCGGATGCGTACAAAGCGTCTTTTTCTCGCACGTGAACGCTGCCACAGCGCGGGTCCTCGCAGCAGAGGGCTTCGACGTCATAGTCGCCAAAGGCCAGGGATGCTGCGGCGCGCTATCCCTCCACGCAGGCCGCATGGACGAAGCGGCCCGTCTCGCACGAAAGACCATAGACGTATTTCGGGCCGAAGGTGTCAAGCTGGTGGTGGCCAACGCGGCAGGTTGCGGTTCGGCCATGAAGGAATACGGCCGGTTCTTCGCCGGGGATCCTCCCTACACCGAGCCAGCGGCTTGGTTGGCCGAGCGGACCCGTGACCTCTCGGAGCTGCTCGCCGAGGCAGGGCCACGCGCTGAGAGGCACCCGGTCCCCATGCGGGTCGCATTCCACGACGCCTGCCACCTTGCGCATGCACAGGGCATCAGGTCACAACCTCGTGAATTGTTAGGGCAGATCCCCGGGCTCGAGCTCTGCGAGGTTGGCGACGACACCTGTTGTGGGTCGGCTGGCGTTTACAATATCGTCGAGCCCGACGCTGCCGCCGAGCTCGGGAGACGAAAAGCCGCTGCCGTAAGGGCCACCGGCGCCGAGGTTGTCGTAAGCACCAACCCAGGGTGCCTGATGCAAATCGGCGCCTGGCTCGGTAGCGCCGGCTGCGCGCTACCGACGATGCATGTGGCAGAGTTGCTCGATCTATCAATCCGCGGAGGCGAGGCGCCGCGTCGGCCGCTCACGCGACCTTCAACCTGACCGGGACGCTTTACGCATAGCGCCAAGATCCACCTCTATCCCAAGACCGGGAGCCGAAGGCAGGACGAGTTCTCCTCCCTCGAGTTGCCAGGGCGCAAAAAAATCGTCCTGCCAAGCCTGAAGGCGCGCGTAACTCTCCACGACCATCCCGTTGTCCACAGCCGCAGCCGCATGCGCGCCCAACCAGTGGTTGCCGTGGGGGGCAACCGGTACATGGTGTGCAGAAGCGATTGCGGCAATTCGGACCCATTCGGTTAGGCCACCTGCCGTATGCGGGTCTGCCTGGACTATGTCTGCGGCCCGCTGCTCCACCAGGTCACG
>JAMDDF010000038.1 GCA_023489205.1 Actinomycetota bacterium
GCCCCGCCCTCGTCCAGCACCGCCCGGCCGCGGCTCCAGGCCGCTATCGCCCGCCAGGTCCGGATCAAGCGGACGCCGCAGCTCTCTTTCCTGGCCGACCCCGCAGTGGCATATGGTGAGCGAGTCGAAAAGGTCATCCGGGAGTTGAAGTCGAGTGGCGAACTCGACGACTGACGGCCTACTGGTGGTCGACAAGCCAGCAGGGTGCACGAGCCACGACGTTGTGGACCGCTGCCGGCGAGCCTTCGGCCAGCGCAAGGTGGGCCACGCTGGTACCCTCGATCCCGACGCTACCGGCGTTTTACTGATCGGCCTCGGGAAGGTGACGCGGCTGCTTAGGTGGCTCTCGGGGCTCAACAAGCGCTATAAGGGCCAGGTCGTGCTGGGAGTCGCCACCACCACCCTAGATGCCGGTGGGGAGGTCACCGGGACCTGGGACATGAGAGGGGTGACCTTGGAGGAAGCCTGCTCTGCCGCAGCCCGCCTGACGGGCGAGATAAGCCAGCTCCCGCCGATGGTGTCGGCCGTGAAGGTGGGGGGTCGACGCCTACACGAGCTCGCGCGCCAAGGTGTAGAGGTCGAACGCCCGTCACGAGTGGTGACCATAAAGCGCTTCGACGTGGCACTCGCTGGCGGCACCGAAAACGGGCCGGTGCTCTCAGTTGATGTCGAGTGTTCCTCGGGGACCTACGTCCGCAGCTTGGCTGCTGAACTCGGTGGGCTGCTTGGAGGGGGGGCGCACCTGCGTAACCTCCGCCGTCTCGACGTAGGCCCCTTTTCGGTGGACGCGGCGGTCGACCTTGGGACACTGGAGGCTAGCCCTCCTGAGGCGCGCCTTCAGTACGTGCTGGCGCCGGCAGAGGCCCTGCCGGGCATGGCGCGAGCGGTAGTTGGGAGCGAGCTTGCTGTAGAAGTAGCGCATGGCAAGGTCCTGCCGGTGGAGGTATTGCGCTCCAAAGCTGGTCCCGGTGGGGGCGCCGGCCCATGGGCGGTGCTGGACGAGGGCGGGGCGCTCCTTGGAGTTTACGAGGCGCAATGGCCTGGCGCGCCCGGCGGCGAATGGGCCAAGCCGGCGGTTGTGCTGGGACCCCTTGGTCCCGGTGGCCCTCGCTAAAGCGGGAGCCAAGCTGGAGGGCCGGCGAGAGAGGGCCGGCGGGAGAGGGCCGGCGAGATTTCCGACTGATGTGGGCTGGTGCAACGCCACATCGTTGGGTTTTGAGCGCGAAAACGCGCCAAATCCCGACCGAAGTGCCGGCCGAAACACCACATCGGTGAGCTTTTGGCCCACCTGCCAGCGATTGTCAGGCAGGTGGACATCACTAAGTGGTGGCCAGTACGCGCTATGTGGTGTTACAACGTGGCAGGGCGCAAGCGAGCCCCAGGGCCCTACTTCTCCGTGCTGGCACGTTCGCGACGGACCTTGTCCCAGAGGTTGGACGGCATGACCTCGTAGTGGGAGTGGTGCCCCCTGAAGCGACCGCGACCGCCGGTCAGGCTTCGCAGGTCGATCGCGTAACGGACCAGCTCAGCGCTTGGGACTAGGGCTGTTATGAGCGATTCGCCCGCGCCGGCGATCTCCGTGCCCTGGACCCGGCCACGTCGGCTGTTGAGGTCGCCCAGGACATCTCCCTGGTAGGCGTCAGGGACCGTGACCTCCAACAGCGTGAGCGGCTCCAGCACGACAGGGCCTGCCTTCGCGAGCGCCTCGCGTACCGCCAGGGCGCCAGCCATTTTGAACGAGAGCTCCGAAGAGTCAACCGGGTGGCTTTTGCCGTCGAAGCAGGTGACTCTCACGTCCACCACCGGCCAGCCAAAGGCACCCCCTTCTGCGAGCGCTTCCTCGGCGCCTTTTTGTACTGCCGGGATGTACTGGCGCGGTATCACACCACCGACAATGTTGTCGACGAACTCGAAGCCGCTTCCCCGCTCCATGGGCTCGATTCGAAGCGAGGCCACCCCGAACTGGCCGTGGCCACCGGTCTGCTTCTTGTACCTGCCCTCAGCCTCAGCCGTGGTGGTCACCGTCTCGCGGTAACCGACAACGAGCTCTTCTTGCTCCACAGCGACGCCGAACTTCCGTGACAGGCGCTCCATGGTTATGGCCAGGTGAGTCTCGCCCGTGCCCGACAGCACGGTCTGGTGCGTCTCGTCGTCGCGGCGCACGGCGAGCGCGGGGTCCTCTTCTTGGAGGCGGTGCAGGGCTGTCATCAGCTTGTCCTCGTCCGCCTTGCTCTTGGGCCTTATGGCCACGGACAGAGCGGGTGCGCTGAGCTCGGCGAGCCAACCCGGCTGGTGAGAACGGTCGACCTCAACAGCCATGTTGCGCGGTGTAAGGGTGTCGCCTGTGTTGGTCGACGCGAGCTTCGCTACGGCGGCGATGTCGCCCGCTGCGACTTCGCTGAGCGGGAGCTGTTCTTTGCCGCGCAGGGTAAAGAGGGCGTGAAGGCGCTCTTCGGTCTTGGACCTCGGGTTGTAGAGCGTTGCGTCGGGGTGAAGGGTCCCCGAAGCCACTTTGAACAGCGAAATCTTCCCCACGTAAGGGTCAGCGACGGTCTTGGCCACCCACGCGAGCGGCGACCCCGCCGGGTCAGTGGGGACTTCCACGACTTGGGTGCTGCCTGGGGCGTGCACCCGCACAGGCGGTCGCTCGTGCGGCGAGGGGCCCACATCGCAGATGGCGTCGAGGAGCCGGTCCACCCCGATCAGGTTGGTCGCCGAACCGCAAACGACTGGGAACACCTGGCTCGAAACGACACCCCTGGCAAGCGTCTTGGCCAGTTCCTCGGGAGAAATCTCCTCCCCTTCCAGGTACCGCGCTGTCAGGTCGTCGTCCGCCACGACGATCCCCTCGACCATCGCGTCGTGCTCTGCGTGTTCCCGCTCCGCAATCTCGGGAGGTATCGGGCTTGGGGTGGCGCTGTGCTTGCCAGGCACGTAAGTAAAGGCGCTGTCGGTCAGTAGGTCGACCACTCCAGAAAAGTCGTGCTCTAGGCCTATGGGGAGCTCGAGGGGCGCGACGCCGGCGCCGAAGGCCTTTTGTACCTGTGTTAGAGCAGAGGAAAAGTCGGCCCGCTCGCGGTCGAGCTTGTTTAAGAACACCAGGCGAGGGATGCCTAGCTCGGCAGCAGCCTTCCACAGGACCTCCGTTTGGACCTCGACACCGTCCAGCGCGCTCACGACCACGATCGCCATGTCGGCGACCGAGAGGCCGGCCATGGCCTCTGGTACGAAGTCGGCGTAGCCAGGGCAGTCCAAGACGTTGAGCTTGTAACCGCGCCACTCAAGAGCCGCCAGCCCGAGGGACGTCGACATGTGGTGGGAGTGCTCTTCGGGCTCGAAGTCGAGCACCGCAGTGCCGTCGTCGGTCTTGCCGATCCGGCTGATAGCACCGGAACAGGCAAGCATGGCCTCGGCGAGGGTGGTCTTGCCTGAACCCCCGTGGCCGACCAAGGCCACGTTGCGGACCTGAGCTGGCGGGTAGGCCTTCATGTGAGAGCACCTCCAAGTTGGGTTCCCCTTCGGCCATCTCGTTCCGGCCGATGACGGCCAGGCTAGTCGTCGCAGGCGCTGGCTGCGCCAGGGGAAGGGACGACCCCGGTGCGGGGTGAGGTGCCCGCAAGAAGGGGCAGTGGGAAAGCCAGGCCGTGTTAGTGGCCCAGGTGGGCCGCTAAAGAGGGTACGCTACAGCGAGGAACTGAGCCTTAGTAAAACTGGCCCCGATAGGAGCAGTAGCTTGTTCGACGCACGTTTCCGGACGGCGGTTGACCGGGCCGTAGCACCCGCCGGCCGGGCCTTGCGACGCACAGGTTTGTCGCCCGACCACCTGACGGCGGCGGGCATCCTGCTAGCGGCACCGGCTGCGGTGGCTATAGCGACCGGGCACCTGGTCATTGGTCTGCTGATTTACATAGCCTCCGCCTTGCCAGACCTCTTCGACGGTAGCCTCGCGAAGGCGAGCGGGCGGACCAGCCGGCGGGGAGCCTTTTTTGACTCGGTAGGCGACCGTGTCAACGACACGGCTGTGCTTGGTGGTATTGCTTGGTACGCTCAGGACCGCTTCGGTGGTCACGCGGCCCTGGTGCCTTTGGCGGTGCTCGGTGTCTCTCAGCTCGTGTCGTACATACGTGCGAAGGCCGACGCGCTCGGGATCGACGCCAAGGCTGGCCTGATGGAGAGGGGAGAGAGGGTCGTCGTGATCTGCGCCTCGCTCGTCTTCTCCGCTGAGATGCTATGGCTGTTGTGGGTGGTGTTTGCGCTGTCAAGCATCACGGCACTGCAGCGCTTTGTCGTGGTCTGGCGCCAAGCTGGCAAACCTCCCCCGCCGGCCCGGCGCTCCCAGCTCGAACGGGGCACGGTCGCGCTACGTTGGCGCGCCTGGCGCGAAGAGATGGCCAGCCGCGACTTGACCTGGAGGCCCAGGGCTCCTCGTGGGGGTGCCCCAACTGCAGGCGCGCGTTTCTTTGCCGGCAGCCGGCGACCGGCCAGGGGCAGTGGGCGTTGGCACGAGCGCCGTACAGCGCGCCGCCACGAAAGCTAGAGCATCAGGGCCGGCCAAGGCGAGCTTGAGGATT
>JAMDDF010000055.1:0-3094 GCA_023489205.1 Actinomycetota bacterium
AAAATGAAACGAGCCGGGAAGGCTGCCGTCGCGCCGGCTCGGCAAACCATGACCCGCCCCTCTTCTAGTGGCTGGCGTAGGTTGTCCAGCACCGCTCCGGGGAACTCCGCAAGCTCGTCCAAAAATAACACTCCATGATGAGCGCAGCTAATCTCTCCCGGACGCAAACGAGCGCCCCCGCCGCCTACCAGGGACACAGCCGAAGCGCTGTGGTGGGGCGCTCGGAACGGAGGGCGGCGGCACAGCGTCGCCGATGACAGCTGGATGCCCGCTGCTGAGTGGATCTTGGCGACTTCGAGCGCATCCTCTTCAGACAGCTCCGGTAAAAGTCCCGGCAACCGCGAGGCAAGCATCGTCTTGCCAGCGCCGGCCGGTCCAACAAACAGCAGGTGGTGACCACCGGCAGCGGCAACCTCCAGCGCTTGGCGGCCCAGCACCTGGCCCTTCACGTCTGCCAGGTCCAAAGAAGGAGCTGCGTCAACCTCATGTGAACGCTCAGGTAAGGGTGGCCACGGAATCTTTGCCTCCAGCGCTGCCACGAGCTCACGCAAGGTCGACGCTACGAGCACTCGTACCCGACCTAGGAGAGCGGCCTCCCCGGCACATTCGGGTGGTACCACTACAGCGCCAGCGCACGCTCCGCCCGTGCCCGCTGGGCCCGCGCCGAGCTCGGGGACACCGTAACCCGTCCCTCCCCCCGAGACCGCAGCAGCCAGGGGCAGGACGCCTGGCACTCTCCTGAGCGACCCATCGAGGCCGAGCTCACCTATGAACGCGTAGCCAGTCAAGGCCATCGTCTTTAGCTGGCCCGACGCCGCCAGCACACCGAGGGCAATTGGCACGTCTAGCCCCGGCCCTGCTTTGCGGATTCCAGATGGCGCGAGGTTGACCGTGACCCGCTTCTGGGGCCAGAAAAAGCCACTCGAGATAACGGCGGCACGCGCCCTGTCCCTAGCCTCACGACATGAGGCATCTGGAAGGCCTACTACCTGGAAGCTCGGTACGCCGGTACCTACGTCGACTTCGACCACGACAGAGCGACCTTCTGCTCCCAACAAGGTCGCAGAGACAACCTTGGCCAGCATGTCAGGCCCCTTTCTCATACACCACCGCGCACGCACTCGATGAGCTTGAGGAGGCCGGCGCCGGCCACGAGCGTTACAGCTAGTACAGGACCCGCTAAAAATCGAAATCCTTTTAGAAAGCATAGCGCCACCCTGTGACGGCTAACCTCGCCGTTACCCTGTTCGCGTGGCTCGACCCGCCCACCCTCGCCGACGGCGCCCTTCCAAACGGCGTGGCCCACTCAAGCGAGGGAAACTGGACCCAGAAGCGCTGCAGGGAAAATCTGGCCCGATCTTCTTTACCGAAATCCACGAGCTCATGCGCCTTTCAGCCGGCACCGCCAGCGAAGGCGCTCAGCTGCACCGTGTCCACCCGTTGCAGGCCCGCAAGGTCTATCTGTGCCCGGGCTGCCAACAGGAGATCCCAGTCGGGGTTGGCCATGTCGTGGTCGTCCCATTGGACGCCCCCGACCTGCGCAGGCACTGGCACACTTCGTGCTGGCTGATGCGCGAGCGACGCCGCCCCGGGCACTGACTGAGCCAACGAACCACTGGAAATGTCTGTAGCGCCATATTACGCGCGCTCGGGCCGGTGGCCGTGACCGGCTGGCCTCCGAGGCTAGAAGGCCTCTTCGATCACCTCGATGACGCCGCCAAGCACGCTCGCAACGTCGAAGCGTAGCTCGAAGAGCCGGCTGGCACGGGGCGCACACTGCCCCGGGGCAGGCTCCTTTGTGCTGCGCGCTGCCGCCAGCCACAGAGCCGCAAGCCGGCGAAGGCGTGCCTGCTTGCGTGCGTCAACTGCCTGTGCAGGCAAACCAAAGATGGCGGAGGAGCGCGTCTTCACTTCGCAAAAGACGTACATCGAACCCTTGCGGGCTACGATGTCGAGCTCCCCAGAGCGACAGGCCCAGTTGCGCGCGACAACCTGGTAACCGTGCTCCTCGTACCACTGGGCCACGAGGTCCTCGCCGAGGCGGCCAAGCCTGCGCCGGTGAGCAGCCCTGTCGTCCATGTCGCGAGGATGACACGGGGCTGTGACATCGAGCCCGCGTTGTCGAGGCCTTGACACTTGACGTCGTCAGTTGCGTGTATAAGAGTCTCTCATGATGTCTCATGATGATTGGCTAGCTTTGTTGGCTAAACAGTGTGGTGTTGCCGCTCGTGACCAGCTCGTCACTGCCGGCCTGTCTCCGCGTGGCCTCGAGCGAGCTGTGGCGTCGGGCCTCTTGGAGCGTCGCGGACCTCGCGTCTTCATCAATCCCCTTTGGTCCTCCGGGAACGACAGGCGCTTAGAGTGGAAAAACAAGTTGTTCTTGACCCTGTGCGCGTGCAGCCCTCGCCAGCGCGCGGGCGCCGCCGTCTTCCGGCGGTCTGCAGCCGTCTTATGGGGGCTCGATGGCCTCGACGTCGTGGCCGAAGCTACGGGCCTGGCCCCCATCGAACTCGCAATCACGCGTGGCGATCCCTCCCCGGGCGTCCTGTTCCACGTGCGCCCCCTGGCACCTGACCAGCTGAACCACCTAGACGGGCTACCTGTAACTTCGGTTACACGGACTTTGATAGATCTTGGGCAGGTGGTCGGCGCGAACACACTTGAAAGGGCCCTCGAGTCCGCTCTGCGAAAAGGTTACGTCACAGTTAGCGGCCTCAGCGCGGTCGTCGACGCTACGCCCAGGCTACGTGGCACGAGCACTCTGCGTTCTCTATTGGCCGACCGCCCCACCGGGCTCCCCCCGACTGACAGCGACGCCGAAACCCTGTTCGTGCAGCTCGTCCGCAGGATCAAGCTCCCTCCTCCTATGCGTCAATACAGTGTCCCCACTCCCAGTGGGACGTTCCGTGTGGACTTTGCCTGGCCAATCGTGCGAATTGCCGTCGAGATCGACGGAGCGCAAGCTCATGCATCGCCAAGCGCTTTGGCCCGTGACTTGCGCCGCCAAAACCAGATCCTGCTAGCGCTCTCATCCGCAGGATGGATCTTGCTGCGTTTCAGTTGGCACGACCTCGTAGCGGAACCATTCAGGGGA
>JAMDDF010000055.1:3104-4546 GCA_023489205.1 Actinomycetota bacterium
GCCCCTCAGAGGATGGGTAGCCACGACCGCAGCTGGTCAGATGTCGCCGGCACGGCCGCTGCGGTGACGCCAGAGCGGGCAAAAAACCAATAGATGTGGAATCTCCAGGGCCACATCCAACGGTTTTTTGCGCGAAATCGCCAGTTTTTCCAACCGATGTGGCTTTGGCGCAGACCACATCAGTAGGGCCGGCGCTGGGGAGGAGGGCCGGCGCTGGGGAGGAGGGCCGGCGCTCAGAGCTCTTTTTCCGGCAGCTCTTCGACGTTGACGTCCTTGAAGGTGACCACCCTGACATTACTCACGAAACGTGCCGGGCGGTACATGTCCCACACCCAGGCGTCGGCTAGCTTCACCTCGAAGTAGGTACGCGAACCTTCCCCGTGGGCTTGCATGTCCACCTCGTTAGCCAGATAAAAGCGCCTCTCCGTTTCGACCACGTAGCGGAACATCGGCAGGACGGCACGGTACTCCTGGAAGAGCGCCAGCTCGATCTCGGTCTCGTAACGCTCGAGGTCCTCGGCGCTCATCGCATTCCTCCCCGTGTAGGCAATCTCCAACTCAATCGTAGGGCGCGACAGCCCTTGCGGGACGCCAGCTCCCCTACCGAAGCTCTCTTTGGCGACCGCTTCCCGAGTACCGGTCGTCAGCAGCGCACCGCCGGCTGCATTGGACTCGGCCAGCCCCAGACGTAGCTCCCAGGACCCGCTCACACCCACCTAGCGGCGCCGCCACGCCACCTGGCGCCGCAGGCCTCGGGGCGCGAACGAACGCGCCTATTACGCCTATTACACGCTAGGCAACTGCGCACAGTAGGCCCAGCTATGCCTTAGCCGGGGCGCGCCTCTCCTTGATCTTGGCCGCCTTGCCCGTGCGTCCCCGGAGATAGTAGAGCTTGGCCCGGCGGACATCGCCCTGGGTCACGACCTCGATCCGGGCCACCGCCGGCGAGTGGACAGGCCAAGTCCGCTCGACACCGACACCCGAGCTCACCTTGCGCACTGTAAACGTCTCGCGCACACCCGAGCCCCGTCGGGAGATCACTGCACCCTGAAAAGCCTGCACGCGCTCCCGGTTGCCCTCCACGACCCTAACGTGGACCCTCACCGTGTCACCGGGTGAGAACTGGGGGATATCGTCACGAAGGCTCTCAGCGTCTATCAGGTCGGTCGGGCCCATAGCCTCGATACGTTACCGGATCCACGCCAACCTTCGCGAGAAGAGCAGGGGAGAGCCCAGGCGTGACTACCGCGACGCCTTCGCCGGCGGTGCCAAACCCATCTCTTCGAGCAAAGCCAGTTCCTCTTCCGATAGCCCACCGCGCGCCGCGATCATGTCGGGGCGGCCGAGGCGAAGACCCCAACGGCGACCGGGCGGCCCTCGGGGTCACGCTGGAGAGGAGGGCCGGCGCTCAGAGGGGCCGGCGCTCAGAGCTCTTTTTCCGG
>JAMDDF010000059.1 GCA_023489205.1 Actinomycetota bacterium
CTTTTACTTCAGTTCGTTCGCGACGGCATCGCTTACCCTGTCATCGACTTCTCGACTGCTTGGCCGGCGGCCATCAAGGCTGAGAAGATCTGTGGTTTCCTTATCGCGATCTGGATGGACAGCTTTTTGCCCTCGTACGCAACAATGAGCGCCTACGGGAAGTGGGGTGCGGTCCCCTGGCCGAAGTTGTCACCCCTGGCGGACCAGCGCTACGGGTCTGACGCTGGGGGAGAGGCCTGGGTCATACCGGTGGGCTCTAGTAACCGGAGCCTCGCCGCGGAACTCATAGCTGATTGGCACTTCGACGACCGCGCTGCATTGCGAACGTTCGAGGTTTCTGGCCAGTTGCCAACCCTGTCATCCATCCAGGACCAGGTGATAAGCGCGGTCGAGTCACAAAAGAAACCAGCTTCGATGAGCAAGACGGACTGGCTTGAACTGCCGCAGAACTACTTCGGTGGGTCCTCGTACATCAAGCTAGCGCTGGAGTCTCAGAACTGGGACAAAGTGTTCGGCTTCGACCCAAAGGCCCTTGTGGACTGGGAAACGATCATGGTCAACTGGATGTACAAAGCCGTCCAAGGCAAGGTGAGCGTCGAGGCTGCGCTCAAAGGCATGCAGAGCCAGATGGAGAGCCAGGTTGGGAACCCATGGAGCGCATCCTAGAAAGCGGCGGCCCCGATATGCCATCGGTGGAGCCCGAGGGCGCCCGCTTCGCTCGGGCGGGCGCCGCGGGGTCCACGACAGATTGGCCCGACTGTCGTGACGGCTGCCGGCGACGTGTAGGGCTGTCGTGGTGAAGACTGCCAGCGTTGCCAGGAAGACAGCGCGCAAGCCTTTGCGGTTTGCGACGACCTCCCCCCGCTCTGCCCAGCTACGGGCACAGCGGAGGTACCGCCCTCGGACGACCCGGGCGGGGTACGCGTTCATTGCCCCCTTCATCATTGTGTTCTGTGTGTTCACCGCCTTCCCCGACGTGTATACCTTCATCGTAAGTTTTCAGAACAATTCTGGCTACGGGACTACGACTTGGACTGGGTTGTCCAACTACATAGCGCTGCTGAAGTACGGCGCCTTCTGGACCGAGGTCACGAACACGCTTGAGTACTGGGTCCTGCACGCGGTCATCTTGATCCCCTTCGCCTTCGTGCTCGCCCTTGTCGTGCGCTCGAAGGTAGTACGTGGGAAGTCTGCCTGGAGGACCCTAATATTCCTGCCGCAGGTTATGCCTTTTGTCGCGGTCGGCCTCGTGTTCCAGATCGTGTTCGCGAGCCCGCAAGGGCTAGTGAACAACGTGCTCGGTGTTCACGTAGCGTGGCTAACCAATTTCGCCATTGCCAAGTACGCGGTAGTGGCGCTCTTGGTGTGGCAGGGTTTCGGGTTCTGGTTTGTCGTTTTCCTGGCCGGGCTCACCACACTGGATCCCGCCGTGGAGGAGGCGGCCACCGTCGACGGGGCGAACGTCGTCCAAAAGACGTTGCGAGTCACGGTCCCGTTGATGAGGGACATCATCTTCTTCGCCGTGATCATCGACGCCATCAACTCGATGGCACTGTACACGCAGCCCAACGTGCTCACCACGAACGGCAACGGTCTCGCCGTCCCCGCCGTGGGGACCGTGTCCAACATCTTGGTGAGCAACCTCCAGGCGGGGATCTTCGGGATGAGCGCAGCGGCCGGCGTGTTGATCTTCGTCCTGACCGTCGTCGTAAGCGTTGTCCTCTTTGGCGGCTACATCCTACTCGGTGGCCGAGTTTCGTCACGCGCCACCTCTGGGACTGGGAAGATTTGAGTGCGCAGTAGGGGGCAGCCCAGCGATTCGTGAGGGCAACTAGGAGCCCGGTCAGGAGACAGGTGTGTATAACCTAGCAAAATGGAGAGAAGCAGGAGAGGAGGCAGTGGCATGACTCGCGCAAATGGGTGGCACGTGCCACACCTATATCTCGCTGGGCCCTTCGCGCTGGCCCAGGCGCCCCAATATGGTAGCGGCGACCCTGTGCGGATGTTAGGCGTGGCTAGGATGGGCCGGGCCGGTAAGACCTGGCGGCTTAGAGAGGCAGGGCGTTGAGCACGGTCGCATTAGGGGCGCCGCTCTCCCGCCGCTGGATGCGAAGGGGCATGGTGGTGCGGGTTTGTGCGTATGGCGCGCTCGTTGTCATCGCGGCAATATCACTTTATCCGTTCGCTCTAATGATCTTGAACTCGCTTAAGTCAAACACCCAGGTGTTACTGAACACTGCGGGCTTGCCGGCTCCGGCGACGACCTCGACCTACTCCTCTCTTATGTCGGGAGGCGGCCTGAGAGGGTTCGTCAATTCGGTGATCGTCTCCGCTGCCACCACTGTGGGCTCGGTGTTCCTGTCTGGGCTCGGTGGGTACGCGTTCGCCAAGGTGTACTTCCGTGGTCGGACAGCCCTTTTCCTCGCCCTCCTCGCTACCATCATGGTGCCAGTTCAGATGGCGATCCCAGGATTTTACCTGGAGTTCGCCCGGATCCACTGGCTGGACACTTACCAGATCCAGATCGTACCGTTCTTAGCTTCCGTGTTCGGAGTGTTCATGGTGCGGCAGTACCTGCTGTCGGTACCAGACGAGCTCATCGAAGCGGCTCGGGTAGACGGCGCAGGCGAGTGGCGCATCTTCTACCGCATAATCTTCCCCATCTCGCGTCCGATCCTGGCTGCGCTGGCCGTACTTACCTTCCTGTTCACATGGAACAGCTATATCTGGCCGGAGATCATGGCAGACTCGTCTAACGTGGCGCCGCTGTCGATCGTCCTACCGACATTTGTAGATAAGACCCTTGGTATCGAGCCTCTTTATGGTACGATCATGGCCGGCTGTGTGCTCGCCACGGTCCCGTTGATGTTGGTGTTCCTACGTTACCAGCGAGCGTTCGTCGCCGGTATCACGTATGGGCAGAGCTAGGGCATGTGGTGGCGTTGGACGGGTGCCCTGAGCGAGCGCTGGCCCCATGGCCACCCAAGGTCATCAGAGGTCCCCAAGGCGATTGTTGGTCGATGGAGACCGGCAGTCGCGTGGAAGGCGGCAAGGGAGACGATTCTGCTCCACCGCATGCGGACCCGAACGCCCCTCAGCCACGAGAGCGTGTTTCAGAAGGAGATCACCTTGTGGGTGTCGCGCGTTTAAGCGCCGTCTGTTTTCTCGTTATGCGATGGCGCACGTGAGAAGGGAGAAGAGGTAGTGAGGATAGTCGCAGCACGTTCGGTGGTAGTGGGCAACCCCTGGAAGAACTGGGTTTTCGTGATACTTGAGACCGACGAGGGCATTCAGGGCCTTGGCGAGGCGACGGGAGGGTTGAGCACCAAACCGATCGAGTCTTGGCTGGAGGAGCTTTCCCCACTTTACATTGGCCAGGACCCCCGCGAGGTCCAAGCAGTCCTGGATAACTTGGTGAAAGGGCTGTTCCTGAGCCGCAACCCCGCGGTCACTGGGGTCGAACTGGCCTGCTGGGACATACTGGGCAAAGCGCTCGGCGTACCCGTATGGCGGCTCCTTGGGGGCCGGGCCAACTTGACCGTCCCTCTCTATGCCAACGGGTGGTACCAGGGGCCTCGAGAGCCTTCCTTTTTCGCTGAGCGTGCCGTTGAGGTCGTTGCCTTGGGTTACCGGGCGCTGAAGTTCGACCCGTTCGGCGATGCTTATGGGGACCTACCACCCAGAGAACTGCGACGCTCTCTGGCCATCGTCCGCGCCGTGAGAGAAGCGGTAGGCGAGGAGGTGGAGCTGCTGATTGAGGCACACGACCGGTTCCACCTGGGAACTGCCCTGAAGGTAGGCCGAGCCTTGGCAGATTTCGACGTGGGTTGGCTGGAAGCTCCTGTCGCCAGCAGCGACCTAGGTGACCTTGCAACCGTGGCCGGTCGGGTGCCTGTGCCAGTGGCGGCGGGAGAGCGTACCGGGAGTTTGGAGGAGTTCGCCCGGCTGGTCCGCAGCGGGATCGCCGTCGCCCAGCCAGAGGTGCTGCGCCTCGGAGGGTTCCTGCCTGGGGTCAAGGCGGCCGCTTTGGCTGAGGCCGCCAACCTCCCCGTTGCGCCTCACAACGCGCAAAGCCCGTACCTCACCGTTGTGAATCTGCACCTTGCCGCGGTTGTGGCCAACTTCAAGGTCCTGGAGTGCTTCGACCAGTTCCTAGAGCCGTGGTCCGGGGACCTCCTGTCTGGTCATGCCGAGCTCTACGAGGGACAAGCGAAGGTCCCTGCTGGCCCCGGCTTCGGCCTACAACTGGACGAGTCCGTGGCCGCCCTGCACCCTTACGGCAAACAAAATTTCCTCCGCCTGTTCCAGCCTGGTTGGGAGTGGAGGAACCGGCCGCATGACCGTGAGGAAGTGGGTTCACGATGACCGGGCTAGGCGCATGCCGATGACAGGCCTGCTTGAGGGTCGGGTGGGCGTCATTACAGGTGCCGCCGCAGGCATCGGGCGGGCGGTGCTGCACCGCGTGTGCCTCCAGGGCGGCCGGGCCTTCCTAGTGGACATCGACGTTGCCGGGC
>JAMDDF010000096.1 GCA_023489205.1 Actinomycetota bacterium
TTATCGATTGGGGATTCCCGGTCAACGATATCAGTGCTGTTCGACGGCTCATGGCCAGTGGCCCATCCGCGTGGTGGTTCGACGGGTGACCGGACAGCGGCGCTAACAAGCTTCATAGCTCGAGAGACGGTGCCGAAAGCTGCATGGGACCTCCAACTCGCAGCCATCGACACCTCCTGGTCGGACCTGGCTCAACTATTCGACGGTCGAATGCTCCACGTCGTATCCGGCCTGGGGACCCGCGGCTAGCCGCAGGGCCAGTTCTTGGAAGGCCCAGCGCCGCCAGATTGCCCCCGAGGTCGCGCGCCTGGAGCAGGCCCAGGCCGCGCGCGGGCCTTCGTGGCAGAGCACCCCGACATCCCAAGCCGCGTCTCTGATCTCAACCGCTCTCCGGCGCCCCAGCAATGGGGCGGGGCTATCAGCTCCCCCTGGCGGAGGGAGCCGTCCAGGGGTGGCCGGCGGCGCTTGCCCGCCCGTCAGGCCGCTGGCCGTCGCCTCCGTCTTCCCTGGCTGCGGGCGACGCTTCGCCATCGTAGCTCGGGCAGTTCGACGGGCTCGCAAAATGGCCCACAGGGTTGGAAAAGCCCGAGGCGCGTAATTGCTCGAAACATCAGGCGGCGTTACGCGCTCCTGGTGTGGGCGGCCCGACATGGCCTCTGACAAGCGCAGATCGCCGATTCTCGGAACGTGCCCAAGGGTCAGACCCGGTAGGCCACCTTCTCGACGGATGGGATTATGCGCTCGACTTCGTCCGCTTCTGCTTCGGGTAAGGGGCTTCTGGCCCAGAGGTCGTGTAGGGCTGACGAAGAGAAGATCTGGAGCGCTCCCCAGGCGGGGCGGTCGCTCGGGAGGCGATCGGCCTACTGTCCTGCTCAGGTCGGTTCGTATTGGTCGGGGTGAGGTCGGCAAGGATCACGAACAGCTCGTCGATGCGCTTGGTCACGACGGTACGCAGATGGGTGGCGAGGCCGTCCCAGTCCTCGGCGCTGGGCGCTTGGCGCGGCGGCAGGGCCGTGAGAGCCTCGGAGATTTCTGAGATGGAAAGTCCGACCCGTTGCGCCGCACGGATCATGGCCACCCGGCAGCAAACGTCGGCGAAGAAGCGTCGATGCCCGGCAGGAGTACGTTCGCTGGGCAAGAGCCCGTGATCGTCGTACCAGCGCACCGCCGAGCGGGCAACGCCCATGCGCTCGGCGACTTGGCCGACGCTGAGCCCCGACTCGTGCCAGTTGTCCACGCAACCATCCTGGCAGACATGGGCCCTTGACTTCAACCTTGGTTGACCCCTTACAGTCGCCTCCATGACCAACATCGGGCCGCTTCGTACCGCCGTGGTGATCGGCAGCACCCGCCCCACACGCCTCGGTCGAGGCGTTGCAGAGTGGGTGGCCACCGATCCAAACCCCGACCTCGATCTAGTGATCGTTGACCTCGCGGAGATGAACCTGCCGCTTCTCGATGAGCCCCAGCCCCCAGCATGGGGCAACTACTCCCACGAGAGCACCCGGGCATGGTCCGCTGTCGTAGCTAGCTTCGACGCCTTCGTCCTCGTCACCCCCGAGTACAACCACTCCACCTCGGCCGTCTTGAAGAACGCTCTCGACCACCTCTACTCCGAGTGGTCCGACAAGGCAGCCGCCTTTGTCGGCTACGGCATCGACGGAGGAACGCGAGGCGTCGAGCATCTGCGCGCCATCTGCTCCGAGTTGTCGATGGCCGGCGTCGGTCCACAGGTCTCCCTCAGCCTCGGCCTCGACTTCCGGGATGGCCGCTGCTCCCCGAGGGAGGACCAGGTGGCTGCCCGAGGTCGGATGGTCGCGGCGCTGGCCAGATGGGGCGGTGCCCTGCGATCCTTGAGGAGCACACCTGAACGCGTCGGTGACGAAACGCGTCCCACCCTGGAGTGCCCCGAGCTTCGCCCGCGCGCCGCGGCTGCGATGAACCAACTCATTGCCGGCCTCCAAGCGGGGCTGGACAACGCTGACGCCGACCTCTTCGACGCCTCTTTCGCCGCCGACGTGATCTGGGGAAGCCCCTACGGGGCGACGCTCAACGGTATCGACGCCCTCCTCACGGTCCATCGTTCCTTGATGGCGACGGGCGCCGCCCCAGCCTCGCGGTTCAGGATCGTGCAGCTAAGAGCAGCCGCGCCCGGCGTCGCGGTAGCGCATGTCCAACGGCAAGCACTCGGTGAGGCCGGAGAGGGCTTCTCGGAAATGGCCCTCTACGTGCTGGTAGAACGCAACGGCAGATGGTGGCTAGCCGCAGGGCAAAACACTCCCATTACCAACCCTCCATCTCGATGAGGGACCACGCCTCCGGAGCATCCCCGGTCAGCGACATACCGGGGGCTTGCCATCGGCGGGTGCCTGGCCATCTCCGCCCCGGCGACCTGCCACACGCCCTCATCATGCTCCAAGCCTTTGACCCGGGACCGCGCAGTTACCTGGAAATAGCCGAGGTGGTCGAGAGACATTCGCCCCAAGCTAGGAAGGACCTTGCAGAGCTTTACCGGCGCATGGCGTTCTCGGCGCTGACCGGCAACACGGATGACCACCTGCGGAACCACGGCTTCTTGCGTACCTCCAACGGTCAGTGCGACCCGACGAACGAGCACGAGAACCCGCCGTGCTGAAGAGGTCCAGTCTCAGCCCCCGTCTTGCCACCATAGGCGAGAGCCCGCTGCCACAAGACCGGCCACGACGTCAAAGGGTGCCCGTCGACGGTGACCGATGACACCGAGAAGCTAGAGAACGGCGGCACCTGGGAGAATCCTCCGGCAAAAGGATCGAGGATGGGCGCGATCCCTACGTTTACCGTGACGACGGCCATGCCGGGCGCACGTTGCGTGTACCGGAAATGCCGGGTCGTGTCGGTGACAGAACTCGTGGTGAGCGTTGGTGTCGCATGGATTTGCAGGACTAGATGGTCCTTGGTGTCAATGGTCTGTCCCGCCCCGAGCCCGGCGCTAGTCGAGTAGGTGGCCATACTGCCAGTCATGCCCGCCTCGCGGAAGGTTGCGTCGAGCGACGCGACGAAGGTGCTCCGAGAGATCGTCAGACCTGTGAGGCCCGCGATCTGAGTCTGTAGTGCCTTGCCGTAGCGGAGCCACTTCGTGGCTTCGTTGTGCTCGCTGGTCGAAAGCCCTGGAGTGTGAAGCAGTCCGGACAAGCCAATGTCGTTTTCCTTCAGGGTGGGCAGCAAGTCGGCTTTGACGAGGGCCGCGTAGGCGTCGGAGTACGTCACAACCTGTCCGGGCTGACCCAGGAAGGGCGACTCGGAAGTCGTCATTTCTGGGCGCGCTTGTTGGCGGAGGGCGCTGAAATACGTCGCCACCGGACCGGCGACGTATTTCAGCGTCGCGTTCACTCCCAACGGGCGCACGCTGATCGCCGGGAGCGCCGACGACACCGTCCGGCTGTGGGACCTCAGCGAACCGAGCGAGCGGCTCGGACCAGACCCTCACCTTTTGGGACTACCGTGCTTCTTCTGTCGCCTCCCGGATATGTTCGCTCCCGACAAGCCCGATAACCCGGGCCGAGTGGACGGAGTACGTGCAGGGGATGGCATATTCCCCGCCCTGCCGCTAACCCGTGCGTGGGCAACAGGGGGCAGTCGCCGACGCTTTTGGCCAGCTTCAATTCAACCCTCAAGCCTCTTCTTCTTGCTACACCTGAACAGACATGCACTCGATTCGTGCCGATGGTATTGCGGAGGTTGAGCACCGAGCGGAGCTGCAGGACAGAGACGCCTGGCTCTACCCCAATCGCGGCCGGTGCTTAGCCTCGGAGGGCGCCGGCGGTCAGCCCGGCCACGAACCTGCGTTGGATCAGCGCGTAGAGCACCACGATGGGCAACATTGCGATGACAAGTGACGCACAAAGGAGGGGCCAGTTGGTGGAGTACATGCCGACGATCGCGTAGATCCTCGGTTGTAGCGTCAGTTTGCTTGACGAGCTGAGGAAGGTCTCTGCGAGGAGGAACTCGTTCCAGCTGAAGAGGAACTGGAACACCGCCAAGGTGAGGATCGCCGGGCGGACCAGGGGCACCATGACCCGGAGGAACACCGCCCACTCACTCGCACCGTCGATACGGGCTGCGTCCGCCAGCTCGCCCGGGCTCCGCTGGAAGAAGCCCCGCATCATGACCACGGCGAAGGGCACAGATGTCGCGGTATAGATCACGATGAGGCCCGGCAGCGAGTCCAGGAGGTGGAACATCTTGATCTCGAGTGGCTGGGTAGGGATGAAGGAGCGGCCGAAAGCCGAGTCAGCTGTGCGCAGCGACGTAAGGACGACCCAGAGGACGGGGAATACACAGACAACCGCAGCTACCGTGAGAATTACGTAGGCACTGCAACGGGCGGCTCGGCGCCTTAGCTGCGGCCGGGGGCCAGGGCGCAGCCGGGTCGCTCGGACGGC
>JAMDDF010000140.1 GCA_023489205.1 Actinomycetota bacterium
AGACCTGACGGCCATTTCTCGATGAGACCATAATCACCCAAGTATTCCCCATGGTCCGTGAGAAACACGATTACAGTGTTGCCGCGCCCAGCTCCCTGGTCCAGAGCTTCTAGCAGGCGCCCGACCTGCGCATCGACCCGTGACACCATTCCGTGATACGTTGCCGCAATCTCTGCCCACTCTTCGAGCGATAACGCGCCCAAACCGTAACGGTCATGGACAGCGTCGACGTACCGAGGCACCGGACCCCTAGGTCTTTCGCGAGGCGCTCGCATTCCTCGCCTGTCATGCAGCGAGAACCAGGGCTCCTCGACATAGAACGGAACATGCGGGAAGATGAAGGTAACGAAAGCCGCCCAGCTTTGTAAAGGCGGGTCGCGGAGCCACTGGCACGCGGTTGTCGTGGTCGCCTCGTCAAAATCAAAAGCACCAGCCTCGTCGCGCCTGCCGATGTAAAAGGCCCGCGCCATTGGCGAGTCGGGATAGTGAAGAGGTCCGGCCTGCGGAGGAGTCACCCAGCCATACTCGTCAACTGACTGCTCGGTCACCCCTGGAGCAAAGGTGTCGCCCCGCTCACCGGCCCATGCCACACGATAGCCCGCCTCACGCAAAGACTTCAGTAGGTTAGGCTCCCATGGTTTCAATAGATTAGTGAGCGTCCGGTGGCCATGCACGTGCGGGTACCACCCAGTTAGAAGGGATGCGCGGGAGGGCGAGCACACACTGTGTTGCGAGAAGGCCTGGGAGAAGCGTACGCCTCTTGCCGCGAGGCCATCAATGAACGGTGTGTGCGCGCCATCCCACCCGAATGCGCCGACGGCATCAGCGCGCAATTGGTCCGGGATAATAAACAAAAAGTTCGGACGCTGGTCAGCCAACAGCCTTCCTAACTGGTTGACCTCGGTGGCGGAGATGCCATATAGAACAAGTAAGCCTGGTAGACCCGGCTACTATCGCGGTAGACGATGTCATGGTCCGGCACGTCAACGGGGTCGTCATCATGTGCGCGGCCTCAAGTGAAGGAGCACTACCTCAGCGCTTGCTTGGTGCATAACCGGCGTCGCGTACGGATCAGCTTTGCTCGGCCATCCCGTGAAGAGAGTTGAGTTAAAAATGCCCTGCTGGGCGTTGTAGTCAACGGGGATGAAGGGTAGTTGCTGCACCTGGATATCTTCCAGCTTACTTAACAGAGACCGAGCACTTCGAGAGTTGGGTGGAAGAAGAGCTAGCATATTCAGCAGGCGGGTTGCCGTCGCATTATTGAAGCGACCAATGTCCTCGGTGGCGCTTTTACCGATAGATGCTGAGAGGGAGTAGGCCATGAATTCCTGATACAGATAGTAGGGATCCACTGCCGAAAGGTTGGAAGCTATGGCCAACGTGGCATCAAACTCGCCTAGGTTATTGTCTGAGGTCCATGTGGCAACGGACGTTTCCACCGGCGTCACGTCGATGCCGGCTTGTTTCAGTTCCTCCTCCAGCACAGGGAGCACCGCTACCATGCTGCCGTATGGCGCTGGCACCAGTAGGTTGAACACCAAGGGTCCGTTGGGACCGCGGAAGATACCGTTCGACCCGAGTTTGTACCCGGCCTTCTCCAGTGTGGTTTTGGCCTTGGAGATGCTAGCTGGGAAGGACGCCTTATTTGTAAGAGCACTGTACTCCGCAGGCACTAGCCCTGTAAGCGACTTGAAGGGCGGCACGATGCCGTTCTGTGTCAAGTTGGCGATGGCGGTGGGATTGATAGCATCAGCGATGGCCTCGCGGACCGGTAATTGATCCAACGGGTACTTGGTGAAGTTTGCTACGATACCAATGGCTGTTGAAGGAAAGGTGAGCTCGTGGTGGTCGGCGCGGTTGGCGTCCAACCACCTGGTCAGGGGGCTTGTGACGACTTGGTTCATCCACGTCGTCTCTCCAGCCTCGAGCGAGGTGAGGGCGGTGGTGGTCGAGGTCTCGGATACGTAGCGGACCGTGGGCACCCTCGGAGCACTCCCCCAGTAGGCCACGTTTCTGTCAAGCGTGATGGTCTGGGTGCTAAACGCTTTTAGCACATATGGACCCGTACCGACTGGCTCCGTCACGTCATAAGTGACTGGATCCTTGATCTTGCTCCATATCATCTCTGGTACGGGATCTGTGCCAAGGATCGAGTATATGTCCTGATACGCAGGTGTAGTGAAATGAATTACCGCGGTAAGGTCGCCGGCGGCCGTCGCCTCACTGATGGGAAGTCCGTTCACGTTCAATGCAGCCCATTTGTGGAGTAGGTTGAATGTGAAGGCTACGTCCTTGGCGCTAAAGGCTGTGCCGTTGCTCCACTTGATACCGGGGCGGAGGTGGAGCGTGAGCAGCTTCCCGTTCTCGCTCCACGAATACGATGTCGCAAGCCATGGCATCAGCGTGTTTGTCGCAAAGTCGAACTGGTAGAGTGGCTCATAGATCAAATAGTCGGCGAAGCCACTGGCGGACGCCGCCGAGGTGACGAGTGGATTAAAGTTGTCGGTCCACGGTCCCACTGTAGATGGTGTGCCAAGTAGTACCGGCTGGGACGCGGCAGCATATCTCGCATTGTGAGGTATTGGGGCTGCACTGCTGGAAACGCCCCCTGCGAATCCAGTCAGCATTGTCGTGACAGCGGCGATACCCGCAATTGGTAGCGCCTTATGGGAAGTCCTGCGCATGTTGGGTCCTTACCCTTTCTTGTTTGGGCATCTTACTTCGGTCTTGGTCCAGGTGATCTTGTGGATGCTAAGCGTTGCTAACTATGCTATTGAATACCACCTTTCTCATGATGAAGCTGGTTCGTGGTCTGCTGCCCGGAGGTTGTTGCCGCCCTTGCCGGTTTGTTGACCCAGGTAACCCTTCCGTGCCGCTGCACGACAAGGCAACGGACCGATCTACCGCCTCCAATGTCCGTAAGCGCTGGCCGCGTGTTGGTACACGAGAGCTCGGCATAGGGGCACCGCTCGACGAAGGCGCAGGCGGAGCCACTCCTCGGAGCTGATAGCAAGTTGGAGGGTGGTCGGGAAACGACCTTTTCGCGTTTCCGGCTTCTTGGGTCCGGCACGGACTCAAGCAACAGTTGGGCGTATGGGTGGAGGGGGTCCTGTGTTACGAGTTCAGCCGGTCCCAACTCAACGATCTCGCCTGCGTACATCACAAGGATTTCGTCGGCAAAGTAGCGCGCCGAGGCGATATCATGGGTTATGTAGAGGAGCGCAAGACCTTCTGTTTCCTTCAGTTCCTTCAGGAGGTTCAACAGACCGAGGCGAACGGACACGTCCAGCATGGACACCGGTTCGTCGGCTAGCAGGACCCGTGGTCTGGCAGCTAGTGCCCGCGCCACCGCCACGCGCTGGCGCTGGCCTCCGGAAAGCTCATGGGGTCGTCGCGACAGGAACAACCCTGGCGGGGTGAGCTGGACAGTCTCGAGCAGGCGTTTCAGTTCATTGTCGAGTCCACGGTGGCCGACGTGTGTATAGTTGAGGACGGGCCTCTTTAGGTGGTACTCGACGCTGTGCAGAGGGTTTAGGGAGGAAAAGGGATCCTGGAAGACCATCTGCACGGAGCGCCGATACTTGCGTCGGCCGAAGCGAGCGTACGGCTGTACCGCAACACCATCAAGAAGGATCATCCCGTCGTCGGCTGGGTAAAGGCCCATCAGAAGCCGGGCAACCGTCGACTTGCCGGATCCACTTTCCCCGACCAGCGCGACCACTGTCCTTGGTCGTAGCGACACGTCCAAATCGCGGACGGCCGCCACCACCCTTGTGGATTGTCCCTGGCGCCGCGTAGCCCCTCCGCTCCGTAGGCGGAACGACTTCATCAAATGGCGACACTCGAGAACCGGTGTAGTGCTCTCGGTCACCGCTGACCCCCGGAGCCTGCCTGGCGCGCGTCACTAGGTGTGGAAGCACTTCCACGCTTCAAGCAAGCGACGACGCTGTTTCCGATTGCGGTTAGCTCTGGACGCGAGGACTGGCAGTCCTGGTCCCCTATCGCGCACCGGGGATGGAACGCACAGCCACACGGGAGGGATCGCATATCCGGCGGAGATCCGGGTATACCTGTCAATGTCTCTCGGGCACCTCTAGCGACCGGGAACGAGTGAAGAAGCGCCTCGGTGTACGGATGCAGGGGTGACAAATAGATCTCTTCGACGGGCGCGAGCTCGACAACGCGTCCCGCGTACATTACCGCGACCCGATCAGCAAGCTCCAAGAGAACCCCGAGGTCGTGGGTGATAAAGACCAATGCAAACCCGAGCTCCTCACGCAGCTGTGCCACGCGTGCCAAGATGTCGTGTTGTACCACCACGTCGAGGGCTGTGGTTGGCTCGTCGAACACCACAAGTCGCGGCGACAGTACGAGAGCCATGGCGATCATGACCCGTTGCCGCATGCCCCCCCGACAGCTG
>JAMDDF010000133.1 GCA_023489205.1 Actinomycetota bacterium
AGCCCGGAGCCTCGGTGCTCGTGGGCTACCCACTCACCCTCTCGGATGTTGTCAACCTTGACGTGAGAGAACCCTACACATTTAGGCTCGCTCTGTCGGGGGGCTCGCCCCTAGCGCCGAGGATCAAGCGCGACTACCGGGATCTCCTCGGCATACCCCTGGCCGAGAGCTACGGCCAGAGCGAGTTAGGCGGCTTCATGGCTCTCGGCCAGCTAGAACCCGACGGACGCGCCCTGTCCGGCTTTGTGGGCAGGGCCTTGCCGGATCGCCCCTCGATCATCTGGGACTCAGGAGGCAACGAAGTACCCGCTGGACAGTGGGGAGAGGTGGTTGTACCGTACGGTTACTTCACTGGCTACAAGAACAAGCCCGAGGCGACCGCCCAAGCCTTGCGCGACTGCGTGCTCCACACCGGTGACCTGGCGGTGTCTGACGAGGACGGCTACCTCAAGGTACTGGGCCGCACACGCGAGCAAGCCGATGCCGAGCAACGGGCCGGATTCCTCCGCGACGCTGAGGACGCCTATTACGAACACCCGGACGTCAAGCACGCCACGGTCGTTGTCGGGAAGGACGGGACGGTCCAGGCCTTCGTCGAGCTGTTGGCGGGTCGCGATATCAGCAGCGACCAGATCGCCCAGTTCGCCGCCTCGCGAGTGCCGGCCGGGATCAGGCCGAGCCGGACCACCGTGCTCGACAGCATGCCCCGCTCGTTCAGTGGCAAGTCAGACCGCCGCCGCCTGGAGCAGGTTGGATCATGAAAGTGCCTCTCCCTCTCTACTGCGACCAACTTTCTCGCGTCCTGGCAGACTTCTCCGCCACGGCACAAAGGGCCCGCCTGGCCGAGACGTGGTGGACTGCTCACTACCTCACGCCCCACCTCGGTTTCGGCTTGCCGGTCGACTGCGGCGCGCCTAAGACGGCCAGCAAATGGCTCGCGACGAACATGTGCCCTCGTGGCAACCCATAAAGGGAGACGAGCTAGGCCCGCACAGGCCGAACGTGCTGCTTCTACCGGAGCTCCCGGCAGGAGTGGTGGCTATAGCATTCGAGCACTTCGCACCTGGCACACGGGTCGCACAGGGAAGCCTATCGCGCGCTCGCGACGCGACACTCACCCTCTTGCGCGAGGCAGAGTTCGTCGTGGGCTTCCCCTGGGACATGGACGAAGAGGCCTTCAGGGCCGCCAGTGGGTCGGTGCGGCTGGTGCATCTTCTGAGTGCAGGGCACGAACTCTTGGACATGTCTTTGGCTACCCGTTTTGGCATACCTGTCAGCGGGAACGGCGGGAGCAATTCTACGGCAACTGCGGAGCACACGGTGATGCTAATACTTGCAGCCCTGCGCCGGTTTGACCAGCGAACCAGCAGCGTAAAGGCAGGTGGATGGAATGACGGGCTTGCCGGGTCATTATCGACATTTGAGTTGGAAGGCAAGACAGTCGGTATAGTGGGCATGGGTCATATCGGAACTGCCGTTGTTACCCGCCTACGTGGCTTCGGCGTGACACTGGTCTACTTTAGCGCCTCCCGCCTTTCAGCAAAGGAAGAGTCCAAGCTAGACCTTCACTACAAGTCCCTCGAGGGCGTGCTCGACGAATGTGACATCCTGACACTGCACGTGCCGCTGACTCCACAGACCCGCCAGTTAATAGGCCAGGCCGAGCTTCGCCGTATGAAGCGCGGAGCGGTGTTAGTAAACACAGCGCGGGGAGGCCTGGTTGACGAGAAGGCGCTGGTCGCAGCCTTGGAGCAAGGCGACCTGTTCTATGCGGCAGTCGACACATTGAGGGAAGAGCCACCGCCCCGAGACAGCCATCTGCGGAGAGTGGACAACCTCTTGATAACACCCCACGTTGCAGGCCACACCCGTGAGAGTTGGTCGAAGGCCTTTGGCCATGCCGCGCTCAACGTACGCCGGGTAATGAACGGAGAACCTCCGTTATGGCTTCTAAGAGATAACGAAGGAGGCGCAAATGACACCAGTTGAGCTCCGTTGCAACTGCGGGCCGGCGCCCTAACCCGGTAGAAGTCAAGGTTCCTCAGGGCGACGTGGCCCTCGCCATTACGGCCAGCTGCGAGCCGTGAGCGGTGAGCGGTGAGCGCCCTTTACATAAAGGTGTCACTACAGGCCACGTCCTATCGCGGGCTCCTGTAGCCGCCGTGACCTAGGCGACCCGGTCCGGGGGCCTCGGCGCCTCGTTGTTCCGCAGCCGGGGCCATCGAGCCCGGTTATTCGCCGTGTGGTCCCGCGTGCTTCAGCACCAACATTCCGCGACCACAGCCGCGGGTCGGGCAGTGCTAGACTCGTTCAGTCGGAAACATAAGCGCACTACTTGCATGACTCTCCCGCTTGTTACTACAAACTCTTACCGACTAACAAGCGAGCCAAGTGGTCGCGGAACCAGTTGTGTTACATATTGAGCGTGTCCCAAAGTTATACGGGTTCGTCATGAGGAGTGGCCGTGGGAACTGGTCATGAGGGAGGACGTGTTGACGCCCGCCAAAGCATTGCCTTGTAACAGCCGGGACGTTGTCCAACGACAACAACCTCGCTTAGTTTTCTGCAATACGAGCCTTACGTACCCTGATGGCACCTTTGCGCTCTGCGACGTAAGCCTCGAGATCCCGCAGGGAGAGTTCGTAGCCCTCATAGGTCCTTCGGGATGCGGCAAGTCGACACTCCTCCGCGTCGCCTCAGGCCTCCTGGAACCGTCCTCGGGAGAAGTGCGCTGCGACCGCGCAAGCGTCGGCTACGTATTCCAGGACCCAACGCTTCTTCCCTGGAGAAGCGTCAAGAAGAACGTCGAGCTATTTGCAGAGCTCCATGGCGTGCCTCGGCCTGAAAGGGCCCAACGCGCACGCGAGGCCCTCGAATTGGTCGGCCTCGCAGCCGCCGCCGACAAGTACCCCAAGGCGCTCTCCGGTGGCATGCGGTCCCGCGTCTCCGTCGCACGTTCGCTGATCTTGCACCCGAAGCTGTTTTTATTCGATGAACCCTTTGCCGCGGTTGACGAGATCACGCGTGAGCGGCTCAACGACGAGATAATCCGTCTGTTTGGCATCGAGGGTTTCGCCGCTACTTTTGTTACCCATTCCATCACCGAGGCTTGCTACCTCGCCTCTAGAGTAATCGTCATGAGCGCCGCGCCCGGCCGCGTCTACGCCCAAGTCCATGTCCCGTTCCCCTACCCTCGGCTACCAGAGATTAGGTTTGACAGTGCATTCGTGGACATCGCCAGGGAAGTGGCTGCGCGCCTTCGCGAAGGTAACAAAGGGTAAGACCGCAACAATGACCGTGTCGGCCTTGTCCCCAAGCGAGGAGTCCCACATGCCAAACGGGCACCAGTCGCGCGCGGGAGCGCCACCAAAGTCATCCCGTGAGCGCCCAGGTCGCGCGACATTGTTGAACCACGTTGTGCCCCCTCTCGTTTTGCTCGTGGTTGTCATTGGCATATGGGAGGGCGTGAGCTATGTTGTCCTCGACCCGAGCCGACGGTTCTTGTTGCCGCCCTTGCAACAGGTCATCCAGCAGTCTTTTCTGGTCGGCCGCAACCTGACGACACTGCTGAGCGCGCTGGGGGTAACTGCAGAGCTAGCGCTCATAGGGCTCGGGGTCGCAATGATGCTCGGCGTCGGGACGGCGGTCTTCATGAAGCAATCCGCGTTCATAGAGCGAGGGCTTTACCCCTACCTAGTCCTGCTCCAGACGGTCCCGATTCTCGCCCTCGTGCCCTTGATCGGCTTCTGGATAGGCTTCAGCACTACGGCGCGCATCGTGGTCTGCGTCCTCATCGCACTTTTCCCGATCATCGCGAACACAACCCTTGGGCTCAACGCGCCTACAGCTCCTCACCACGACTTGTTCAAGCTGCACCACGCGAGTCGCACGACAACCTTGACAAAACTGATGCTCCCTGCGGCCCTGCCTGCCATGTTCACTGGTTTTCGCATCTCTGCGGGGTTGAGCGTGGTAGGTGAGATTGTCGGAGGCTTCTTCTTCCAGCGCGGCCCTACGGACCTCGGCATCTTAGTCAACTCGTACGTCGACGACCTCAACGGACCGCTCTTGTTCGGCGCGATCATCTTCTCGGCCGTGCTCGGGGTCGTCGTCTTCTGGGCCTTCACCGCCCTCGGCGAAGCGGTGTACAGGCCCTGGAAGGAGTAGCTGGCCAAGCTGCTTGCATGGCTTGTTACACGATCACTACAAACAAAGGAGAACCTGAAGGACATGAAAAGAAGACCCACCGCTTATTCCATTGTTGTGGCATGTAGTCTAGCCGCAGCGAGCACCGGTTTCGCCTCGACGGCAACCGCCTCGACAGCGGTCACAAGTGCCGAGGCCAACTTGTCCGCTACGCCCAACCTCACGGGCGTTTGCCCTTCCACGGTCAAGATCC
>JAMDDF010000082.1 GCA_023489205.1 Actinomycetota bacterium
GTGGAGGAAAGCTGCAACCAGTGGCGAAAGGGCGATGACAAGGGCGCCCGCACCGGCGCCCCAAGCTGTGGCCACAACCGCTCCTCGCGCGAAGCCCCTTGCAACAGGCTGGTCCCCCGCACGCGGGCCCCCAGCGACGACACTGTCGCCGCTCGGGCTGGAAGCAACCGCCGCCTGTAGGGCATTGGCAGGGACTTCGAACAAAAGCGCTAGTGCTCCGAGCGCGACGAAGCCGCCCAGGACGACTGGGCTAGAGGCGCGAGCGACAATCACCAAGAAGGCGAAACTGCCCAGGTTCGCTGCTAGGGTGACACCCGCCACGGCCCAGCGCTTGCCCTGGTCCGGCCCGACGCCGGAGTGCTGAGCCCCATCTCTCATAGCGCTGCCCTTCACGGTCGGCTAAGCGGTACCCACCATGTACCAGTCGGCCAGCCGGACCGATTGTCCAGTCCGAAGGTACCGTGCAGGACCATGTCGAACATGAGCCTTTACCTCCCACCACCGGTAGCCCTGAGCGGCCAGCTGGCCGTACCAGTGGACATCGAGAGCGTAGTTGCCTCCTTGCGCTTCGATGTCCCGGCCCGGGAGGCGGAGGTTTCGGTGGTGGTCGACCTTCGAGTGGAGGGGAACACCGGTTGGCCCACGTTCGACCTGCGCCAGGACATCGACGCGGCCTGCTTCGACGGTGCAAAGCTCCCTGTCGACGCTTTGCGTCACCGCGATATGGGTGCTGGTCACGATGCCCGCATGCGAGTCTTGGAGGTCGCCTGCGACGCAGGCAGCAGGCATCGCCTAGAACTGCGTTATAGGCTTCGCACTCCCGATGCCACGGGTGCTCGCCCGGTCGAGTGGTTGGACGACGGCGTCGCCTGGGACCTTTGGATGTCCGACCTCGAACCCGGTCGCTACCTCGAGATGTGGCTCCCTGCAAACCTCTGTCACGACCAGGTGAACATCGAGCTTACGGTCGAGGTCGCCGGCTCTTGGAGGCCTCACGTGCTGTTCGCCAACGCTAGCGTCGAGGAGCTGGACCAGGGCCGGCGTTGGTCGGTGCGCTACCCGCCCCACTACAGGTCCTTGTCGCCCCTACTAGTGCTGGTGCCCGCCGAGAGGGCCGTCGTGCGCCGGGCAGAGGCCCTGGCCCCCGGCGGGCCCTGTATCCCGGTCACGTTGGTTGCTCTGGCCGGCGCGGGTGAAGACGCTCAAGTTACCGCAGACGCGCAAGCCGGGATCGCGGACGCTACGGCGTGGCTCTCCTACTTTGCCGCTCGTTATGGTGCCTGGGCCCACCAAGAGGACTTCGTGGCTGTCATTTGGGACGCGCCCCGGGGAATGGAGTACGACGGCGCCACTACCGCCTCGCTGGACGCGCTCGAGCATGAGGTGTTCCATAGCTGGTTCGGGCGCGGCGTGAAACCGGCCCGGGCCTGCGACGGCTGGATTGACGAAGCCATGGCGACTTGGGCGACAGCTTCGCGCCGGGCCGGCAGTGGCCGCTACGGCGCGGAACCACTGGGGCTGGACGAGCCGCCCACGTTGCTGTGCCCGCCCCACCCCTGGAGCCGGCACACGCCCCGTGAGTCCTATGCCGCTGGGAGCAGGTTGCTCTCTGGCCTTGCCCACATGGCTGGCGGGGCAGCTCAGATGCGTTCAGCCCTGGCAGAGTGGTACTCCAAGTACAAAGGCCAAGCGGCCAGTTCAGAGGACCTTGCGCGCCACATGTCCAGGTGGTGTGGCCGCGAACTGGGCCCTTGGTGGGACCGTTACGTTTACGGCAAGGGCTGAGCCTGGCTTGCGCCCGGCGCGCTGCTGGCTATACTGGCCAAGCCGTCTAACCGATGTCCGTGGTCGCCTGCTCGCAGGGACGCCTCGGCACAACTGGTAAGCGAGCTCCGCCCGGGCCACCCCGAGCGGAGCGTGCCGCGTGTAGGACACTTTTTGAACGAGGACAGATGCCCGCGAAGGCCCCCAAGAAAGCGATAGTTGGCGAAAAGGTCGGCATGACCCAGGTCTGGGATGCCAATCAGCGTCTCGTCGCGGTCACTGTGCTGCGGGTGGCGCCTGTGCGTGTCGTGCAGGTCAAGACCGAGGGCACCGACGGGTACTCGGCGCTCCAGGTCACCTACGGGGCCCGCCGGCCTAGTTCGCTCACCAAGCCCCTTGCTGGCCACTACTCCAAGGCCGGTGTAGACCCGGGGCGGCGCTTGGTTGAGCTGCGCGTCGAGGATGCGGGTAGCCACGGCCTCGGTGAGGAGCTTGGCGTGGACATGTACTCGCCGGGCGACAAGGTGGACGTAACGGCCTCCAGCAAGGGCCGGGGGTTTGCAGGTGGTATAGAGCGGCACAACTTCAAAGGCCAGGGTGCGAGCCACGGCAACCACAAGCACCACAGGGCGCCCGGCTCGATAGGGGCATGCGCGACGCCCGCGCGGGTCTTCAGGGGGCACCCGGATGGCAGGCCGGTTGGGGAACGAGCGGGTCACGACGCTCAACCTCGAAGTAGTGTCCGCCGACGCCGAGCGCAACCTCTTGCTTGTGAAGGGTGCAATACCAGGTCCTAGGGGCGGCCTGGTCTTGGTCCGTGAAGCCGTAAAGGGCAGCAAATGACGATTGAGCTCCCGGTCAAGTCCCAAGACGGCGCAGTTACGGGCCGCGTTGGCCTCGACGCGAGCGTCTTTTCGGTCGAAGCGAAGAGGGCGCTCATCCACCAGGTCGTCACTGCTCAACTGGCTGCTGCCCGCAGAGGGACCCAGAGCACAAAGACAAGGGCGGAGGTGTCCGGGGGTGGGGCCAAGCCGTACCGCCAGAAAGGGACAGGCCGGGCGCGCCAGGGGAGCCTCCGGGCGCCGCACTACCAAGGGGGCGGCATCGCTCTCGGGCCCAAGCCCCGCAGCTACCGCCAAAACACACCGAAGAAAATGGTGCGCCAGGCCTTGTGCGGGGCCCTGTCTGAGCGCGTTGGCTCGGGGCACGTAGCTGTGGTCGACGGTTGGTCGTTTGAGATCCCGAGTACAAAAGCTGCGCAGGCTGCCCTAGATGCCATCGCTGTGAGCGGCCGGGTGATGGTGGTCCTATCGCGCGACGACGAGAAGGCCTACAAGTCTTTCCGCAACATTCCCTCGGTCGAGGTGGTCTTGGCTGGAGAGTTGGCGGCCTATGACGTGCTATGCGCTGATTGGGTCGTGTTCACCCGCGACACCTTGCCCGGTGACAACTCTTGGGCTGAGGCCCCCCCACAGGCTGGCGTAGCTTCGCCGAGCGCGACAGTGCAAGCCCAAGGCCTTGGCGTCGACGAGGACGCCCGTGGCGACAACGGTGACGACGAAGCAGAGGAAGCCTGATGCAAGATCCCCGTGACATAGTCATCAAGCCGGTCGTGTCCGAAAAGTCCTACAGCCTGTCCGAAAAAGGCGTCTACACCTTTGTCGTGCCGGCCTCGGCGAACAAGATCGAGGTGCGGCGCTCTGTGGAGAAGGTGTTCAACGTGAGGGTCGTCAAGGTCAACACGCTCAACCGCCCCGGGAAGCGCAAGCGCAGCCGCAACCGCCGTCAAGGGACCTTCGGCAAGAGGCCAGACACAAAGCGGGCCTTCGTGACTCTGGCTTCTGGGCAGACGATCCCTGTATTTGAGACCAACTAGAGGCCAAGCATGCTCCGTTCTCGCAAACCGACCAGCGCAGGGCGCCGTTTTCAGACCGTCTCTGCGTTCATTGAAGTCACTGCCGAGCGTCCCGAACGCTCTCTCCTCATCGCCAAGCCGAAGACCGGCGGGCGCAACAACTACGGCCGCAAGACCGCCCGCCACCGCGGCGGGGGGCACAAGCGCCAGTACAGGGTTGTGGACTTCAAGCGTAACAAGGACGGGGTGCCGGCGACGGTGGCGACCGTCGAGTACGACCCCAACCGCAACGCCCGGATCGCGCTCCTTCACTACCACGATGGCGAGAAGCGCTACGTGCTCGCACCGGCCCGCGTCGGCGTGGGCGACGTGCTTCGAAGTGGCCAGGGCGCCGAGATACGTCCGGGCAACGCGCTTCCCATGCGCTACATACCTGTGGGTTCGGTGGTGCACAACGTTGAGCTGAGACCGGGTGGAGGCGGCAAGCTGGCCCGCAGCGCGGGCTCTTCGGTGCAACTGGTCGCTAAGGAGGGCGACTTTGCCACGCTGCGGCTCCCCTCTACTGAGATGCGCCGGGTGTCGATCGACTGTCGAGCGACTATTGGCGAGGTAGGCAACGCAGAGGCAGAACTGGTCAAGATCGGCAAGGCTGGCCGGAACCGCTGGAAGGGCGTTAGGCCCCAGACACGCGGTGTTGCCATGAACCCCGTGGACCACCCCCTCGGTGGTGGCGAGGGCACTTTGGCGTCGCCAAGCTGAGCG
>JAMDDF010000074.1 GCA_023489205.1 Actinomycetota bacterium
GGCAAGCCAGGCAGCCTGCCGGCGGGCCCTTGGCTGAGCTACACCCATGTAAGTACCCACGCAACCCCATTATCGGCGGGCCTGTCAAGGACCTTTAGCATCTTTTGCCGGCCCGTCCACTGGCCCGTCCACTGGCCCGTCCTCTGGCCCCGTCCACTGGCCCGTCCACTGGTGCGCCAGCTCGTCGCACCAGGCCCAAAAGCCGGGGCTGCGGGGAGGAAAACCTAGAGCACCCGGAGGCGCACGGTGGAAGGCATGGAGGCCAAGGCATCTAGGACGTCAGGAGAGATGTCGCTCGGCGTGTCGGTGATCACGTAGCCAAGCTCTGCGCGCGTGCCCAGGTACTGGCCCTCGATGTTCATGCCGTGCGACGCGAACAGGCTGTTCAGGGCGGCGAGGACGCCGGGTACGTTTTTGTGCACGACGGTCACACGGGCCTCCCCCGCTCTCGGCGGGAGGTCTAGGTTGGGGAGGTTGACCGACATAGAGGTCGAGCCCACTGACAGGTAGTCGTGCAGCTTGCCGGCGACGAAGTTCCCGATGTCCTGCTGGGCCTCCTCCGTACTGCCGCCTATGTGAGGGGTGAGGATGACGTTTTTCAGGCCCCTCAGCTCCGAGACGAAGGTCTCGCCCTTGCGCTTGGGCTCGCTAGGGAACACGTCGATCGCAGCACCAGCGAGGTGCCCGCTCTCTAGGTGCGCGCGCAGGGCGGCGATGTCGACCAAGAACCCTCGCGAGAGGTTGAGGAACAAGCTTGCGTCGCGCATGCGGGCGAACTCGGCCTCGCCGAATAGCCCTTTGTTAGAAGGCCGGCCGTCCACGTGCAAAGTGACAATATCTACCAGCTCAAGCAGCTCCTCCATCGACGAGCAGCGCTTCGCGTTGCCAAGGGCGAGCTTGTCGGCAATGTCATAAAAGTAGACCGACATGCCGAAGGACTCTGCGAGCACCGAAAGCTGAGAGCCGATATTGCCGTACCCGACTATGCCGAGGCGCCGGCCCCGCACCTCGTGGCTACCATCTGCAGACTTGTCCCAGATGCCCTGGTGCATCTTGGCGGACTTGTCGCCAAGCCCACGCTGGAGCGCGACGATCTCGGCGATCACTAGCTCCACCACGCTGCGGGTGTTAGAAAACGGCGCATTGAACACGGCCACACCTCGAGCACTAGCCGAGGCAAGGTCGATCTGGTTGGTGCCTATGCAAAAGGCCCCAACCGCCAACAGGTGAGGTGCCGAAGCGAGCGCTCGCTCGGTCACCTGCGTCCGGCTCCTGATACCCACTACGTCCACGTCGGACAGGCGGGACACAAGCTCGTCTTCTTCGAGGGCACGGTCCAGCGCCTCCACCTGGTACCCAGCCTTGGAGAGCAGGGTGGTGGCGTCAGGGTGGACGTTTTCGAGTAGGAGGATGCGCGTGTCAGCCGGGTCGCGGCGCTTTATGGTCATGTGGACAGCCTACGTGACGTCGGCCCGAACACCGGCACTTTCGCTGTGCCCCATAAGGCACTCATAAGGGCCCCATAAGGCACCCCATAAGACGTCAGCGCCTACATCGCGCCCCGGCTCCCCGCGCGCTGGCCGACCACTGCCACTCCGGCCGCGGCCACTACGGTGGGTCCCATGGGAGCAGCGAGCACACAAACGGCGCCGGCGGCGGTGCTGGTCAAGCCCGGGGAGATCCGCATAGAGGAGCGCCCGGTGCCAAAGCCGGGCCCAAGCCAGGTCCTGGTGGAGGTTTCGGCAGTCGGGGTGTGCGGCTCGGATGTGCACTATTTCACCGAGGGCCGCATCGGCGACTTCGTCGTCGAAGCACCCCTCGTGCTTGGCCATGAGGCCTCGGGCGTGGTTCGCGCGCTCGGGCCGGGCACCACTGACAGGTTGAAGGTGGGCCAGCGCGTCGCTATGGAGCCCGGGGTCCCCTGCGGCCGGTGCCGAGCCTGCCGTTCGGGTGCTTACAACCTCTGCCCCGATGTCCGGTTCTTCGCGACACCTCCCGTCGACGGGGCGTTCGCCCGCTACGTAGTGCACGACGAGGACTTCTGCTACCCGCTCCCCGACGACCTCTCCGACGACGCGGGAGCGCTCCTTGAGCCGCTATCGGTGGGTGTCTGGGCAAACTGGAAGGCCCACGTCCGCGTGGGCGACCGGGTACTAGTCACAGGTGCAGGCCCGATCGGCCTGCTCGCCACGGCAGTGGCGGTTGCCTCCGGTGCCGTCGAGGTCACCGTTAGCGATACTCAGCCTGTCCGCCTGGCGCTGGCCAAGAAGATGGGCGCCACGGCCGTCGTCAACTCGAGCACCGAGCCAAGCGGTGGCGGCGGTGTCTTTGCCGGCGCTGAGGCCGACGTGCTCCTCGAGTGCTCCGGCTCTCCCCAAGCGCTCGAGGCGGGTTTGCAAGGTCTGCGGGGCGCAGGCAGGGCAGTGGCGGTCGGCATGTCCCCCAAGACCCGCGTCGAGGTCCCCCTCGCCCTCGTGCAAAACCGGGAGATAGAGCTCACCGGGACCTTCCGCTACGCCAACACCTACCCGCGCGCTCTCGCTTTGGCCTCCTCGGGGGCAGTGAACCTCGACGAGCTAGTGAGCACCCACTTCGGGCTGGCTGAAGTCGCTGACGCCCTCCAGGCGAGCCGGCGGGACCCCTTGGTGGTAAAGCCGGTCGTGCTACCAGGGCGCTAGGGCTCCCCATTGGTGACGCACGGCCCAGCATCGCCGGTCGGTTAGAGTAAGGGCACGTGAGCACGCTGCGTGAGACGACCCACGCCTCAGCTTCTAAAGCAGGCCGAGGCAGGCATGCGGCAACCGGCAGGCATGCGGCAACCGGCAGGCATGCGGCAACCGGTGGGCTTGGGCCGGGTCCAGGCGAGCGGGCCAGCGCGCTTGCGCGAGCCAAGCGAGCCGGGCCAAAGGGCGTGGCGCGCTGGCTGTTCGACGCCCACTGGCTCGGCCAGCGCCGGACTCCGCTGCTACTGCGCATGTGGCGCTATGGAGCTGGCTCGGTGGTCGCCTTCATCACGAGCGAAGTAGCGCTCGCAGTCTGCTTCAGCGGCTTCCACGCCGGGGCCACGACCTCGGCGGTGATCGCTTTCTTCGCCGGCGCGGTCCCCAACTGGATCCTGAACCGCCGTTGGGCGTGGCAAAAACGGGGCCGGGAAGGGGTCGGGCGGGAGACGACCCTTTATTTCGCAGTCTCGGTGGTCAATCTCGTGCTGTCCACGGCCGCGACCAAGCTTACGGCCGAGCTGTCCACCAACTCGACCCAGCTGGCGAGGGACCTGCTCGTAAGCGCGAGCTACACGTTCTCCATCGTCGTGCTGACCGTCGTCAAGTACTTCGTCTACGACCGCTTCGTCTTCGTAGAGCGCGGGGCACGTCGCTCGCGCAGCCAGGTCGCCACTACGACCTTGCAAAACCGCCAGCCGTAGACCAGGTTCCCGCCCTTTTTGGTCTTGCCGGCATGGCGGGCCTGCATGTATATGGGCACCTCGACGATGCGGTAACCGCCCATGGCAGCGCTGATCAGTAGCTCCGACGACTGGTACTGGGGCTGGTCGAGCACGACGCCGCTCGTCAGTTCGGCGGTGAGCCCACGAAGCCCAGAAGCCGGGTCTGTCACGCGCTCACCGGTCAGCAGCGAGATGAGAGCGGCGAACACGACCACGCCAACGTTGCGGGCGACATCTTTGTTGGCGGTTGAGCCGAGCCGGCGGCTGCCGTTCACGAAATCAGCTTCGCCCCCCACCAACGGCACTAGGACCCTCTCCATATCTTCAGCCCGCCACTGACCGTCGGCGTCGGTAGTGATGATGAAGCGCGCCCCTCGCTCGCGCGCAAGGTGGTAACCGAGGCGGAGCGCCGCCCCTTGGCCCCGGTTAACGGGGACGTCAGCCACGAGCGCACCCGCCTCCTCGGCGACCAGGGCCGTCGAGTCGCTGGCGCCGTCCACCACCACTATGACCTCGGTGGCCAAGCCGGCCACCTCACCTGGCGTGTCTTTTACCACATGGCCGACACTGCCTGCCTCGTTGTAGGCGGCGATGACCACCGCCACCGGCGCCGCGGGGCGCTCCCGGTACTTTTTGGCAAACAGCGCGGCCTGGTCTCGGTCTATTTCGCTTAGACCGAGAGCGCCGCGCCGGCTCGCGGGATGGGCCCCTTTGCTCAGTGCAGCCCCCGGCCCTGCCACGGTGCTGCCAGCGCCGCCGCTAGGGCCGCCGCGGCTCGAGGCTTCGGCTCCTGGCATCGCACCAACCTACCCTGAAGCTCCCTACCTGAGTTGAGGCTCTCGGTGTGGTCTACTGTGGCGGCATGCCTACTGCGGACGGGCCCGCCGAGCCAACGGGAGCGAGCACGCTT
>JAMDDF010000040.1 GCA_023489205.1 Actinomycetota bacterium
GAGCTCACGCTGCTCGCTGCGCAAGAGCCATACCCCCGGGCAGCCAGGCGGCCAGCGGCCCGCGACCACCTGTCGGGGTGCTACTCGCAGACGACGGGTCCATATGGGCTCTCGACAGGACCTACCTAATAGGGGCTGACCCGGGCTCCGCCGGCGAAGTCCGCATGGGTAGCGCACGCGCCATCACTATGCGCTCAGGGGCCAACCACACCATGGCCCCGGTACAGGCAGAGATCAAAGTGAGCGGGTGGAGCGTCTACCTGGTCGACCGTGGCGCCGAAGGCGGTACTTATTGGCAGGGGCCCCAGGGGTCAGGATGGGTACAGCTCGGGCGCAGCGAGCAGCGTGAGCTCACAGACGGTTCCCACGTATCTTGTGGCGGCAGGGTGCTTACATATCTGTCAGCTTGGTCGTCGTCAAGCCAAGGGGTACCGGCCGGCTGACCAAGCTGGGCCATATCCCCGGTCCCCGGTCCCCGGCCCCCGGCCCCCGGCCCCCGGCCAACTCAAGCGCTTATCAGCTTGTCGTACTTGGGGCACAAGACCTTGACGGCGCTGAAGATGACCACCCCGAGGTCGGTGGCCGGGAGAGGGTTCGTGCCTTCGACGAGCGGTAGCCGGTCTGCCACCTCTTCGACCGAAGCCCCCGAAGCCAAGTCGGTGCATACCGCCTGTCCCATGTTCACGAGCTGCGCGCCCGTCCTGTAGTTGCTGATGTCGGGTGCCTGGCCGTACACAGAGTCAAGGAACTTTTCCTTGGCAGCTACGCTTTGAGCAGCGATGGCGCCCGTCTCCCCACAGCCGGCGGCCAATAGGGCCAATATGGCGAAGACGAAAGCGGCCCACAACCCCGCGCGCGACCTCACGCGCGAATCATAAGCTGCTTGCCCGTTGGAACGCTCGGCAGGCCTGTACGACCGCCTTGGCGGCATGGCGTTTTTCGAAGAGCTCACTGAGCGCTTCTACGAGCGCGTCTCGGGCGACGACATCTTGCGCCCGCTGTACCCAGAAGACCTCGGACCAGCCCGTCGTCACCTCTGCCTATTCCTGGCCCAGTTTTGGGGCGGCCCTCGTACCTACGACCACGAGCGCGGGAGCCCGCGACTTCGCGCCCGCCACCTGCGTTGGGAGATCGGCCCGCCCCAAGCGGACCGCTGGCTGCTCCATATGAAAGCGGCACTGGACGCTTCTAACGCTGGGCCCCTTGAGCGCGCCCAGCTGCTCGGCCATTTCCAAGCCGTGGCACGCCAGCTCATCAACGTCGACAGGCCCGCTTCGCCTGGTGATGGCTCAGGTCAACCTGACACCAGCGCCTAATAAACCGCCCCGGCTACTAACCCCCCCGGGCTGCAGTGGCGGCCGCCAGGTAGCGGGCCGCATTGACGAACGCGACGTGGGTAAAGGCCTGGGGGAAGTTACCCACCATCCTCTTGCGAACCGTATCGTATTCTTCGGAAAATAGCCCAAGGTCGTTGGCGACCCCGGCCACGCGGCTCATAAGCTCGCGAGCTTCGCCCACCCGGCCGAGCAGAGCAAGGCACGACACGAGCCAAAGCGAACATGGCAGGAACGCCCCCTCGGTGCCCGCCAGCCCGTCGGCTCCTGAGCTGTTGCGGTAGCGCTGGACAAAGCCGTCGACCATGAGCTCGCGCTGGACCGCCTCGATCGTGCCCACGACACGAGGGTCATCGATCGGCAAGAAGCCGACAAGTGGGATCATGAGCAGGCTCGCGTCGAGCTCCTTGGACCCGTAGGCCTGGGTAAAAGTACCAGCGCTGGGGTCGTAGCCCTTGGCCAGCACCTGCTCCTTGATCTCGTCGCGCACCTTGCGCCAGCGCTCGGCAGGCCCGTCCCGACCGTAGCGCTCCACCGCTTTGACTCCCCGGTCGAGGGCCACCCAAGCCATCACCCGCGAGTAAACGAGATCCTGGGGAGGGCCTCGGAGCTCCCAGATCCCCTGGTCGGGCTGGTCCCAGTGGCTTTCCACAAACTCGACGACCGCCCGCTGAACGTCCCAGACCGCGCCGCCTGGCTCGATGCCGTGCGAGCGCGCCATGTCCGCCGCGTCTAACAGCTCACCGTACACGTCAAGCTGGAACTGCAGTGAAGCCGCGTTACCCACCCGCACCGGCTTGGAGCCCTCGTAGCCAGCCAACCAGTCCAGCTCGAGCTCCGGCAGGCGCCTCTCTCCAGCTACCCCGTACATGATCTGCAACTGGCCAGGGTTGCCCGCAGCGGCCCGCACCAGCCACCAAAGCCAGGCCTCTGCTTCGTCCCGGAGGCCAGCCAGCACCAGGCCATCGATCGTGAGGGCGGCATCCCTGACCCAGCAGTAGCGGTAGTCCCAGTTGCGCTCCCCTCCGATCTCCTCGGGGAGCGAAGTGGTCGGCGCAGCGACAATACCCCCCGTCGGGGCAAAGGTGAGTGCCTTCAGGGTGACCAAGGAAGCCTTGACCAGCTCCTCCCACTCCCCGTGGCGCTCCACGAAGCGCCCAGACCAGTCGTCCCAAAACGACAGCGTCGTCTCGAGCGCCTGGCTGAGGTCGGGACCGGTGCCGTCGTCTTGCCAGGAGGGCTCCCAGGACAACCTGAAGTCACTGGCCTCGCCCTCGCGAAGGACGAAGGTCGCCTTGTGGCACATGCCCTCGGCTTGGAGAGCAACAGGGCTCTCCAAGACCACCGAGTCTGGCCCCGCCGTGGCCCGCAACCCCGAACCCGTCTGGGTCACCCATGGCACCTGAGAGCCGTACTCGAAGCGCACCAACAGCTCCGTAGAGAACTCCACGCTCCCCTGCAGGCATTCCGCCCGCCGGAAAACCTGCGGCCTGGTCTCCCTGGGCGGCATGAAGTCGGTCACCCGTGCCCTGCCGCTGGGGGTGTCCCACTCCTGCACCAATACGGGCGACCCCTCCCGGTAGTGACGCCGGGTCGCGGAGCCGCCGTGGCGAGGAGCTAGGAGCCAGCGACCGTTGTCGGGAGTGCCGACAAGGGCGGCAAAGCAGGCCGCAGAGTCAAAGCGCGGGACGCACAGCCAGTCGAGCGAACCGTCACGCCCGACGAGCGCGCCAGTGTGGGTGTCCCCAATGAGTGCGTAGTCCTCGAGCCGCTGGCTCACTGTGGAGCCCCGAGGACCGCGCTCATGTCTACGCTCATACGTAAAGGTGGCGGCGCACCGCGAAACCAGAGCCGAGCGCGCCCACGGCCGCGCCGACTACCACGATGAGCAAGCTCGTGAGGAGGGCCTCGTGCGAGCTCACGTTGAGCGGCTCACTTGGCACGAGGGGGTTGGTGCCGGTGAAAGAGGCGAGCGTGTTGCGGGCAGTGAAGGTCACCACGGAGGCAATGAGCGCTCCCACCAGGCCCTCCACGAGCCCCTCGAACATGAAGGGCACCCGTATAAACCAGTTTGTCGCCCCGACGAGCTTCATGACGGCCACTTCCCGGCGCCGAGCGAAGATCGCAAGCTGGATCGTGTTCACCACCAGGGCTATGGCACCGAGCATCACCCCAGCAGCCACCACCAAGGTGACGTTGCGCAAGGTCGCGAAGTGCGCGAGCCACTGCTTGATCTCTTGGCCTGGGTACGCCACCTGCAAGACCCCGGGCTGTTTGGAGAACTGTGCGTCCAGCTGGCTCAGGCTTTGGGCCCTCGCCGGCACGCAGCGGAACGAGGGGGGCATCTTGGCCGGCGTCATGACTTTCAACATGTCGGGCTGGCCGCTGAACATTTGCTTGAACTCGACGTAGGCAGCTGCTTTGTCGACGTAGGAGCACTTCTTGATCTGGGTGGGGGCCATGTCGACGAGCTGCTGGCGGATGCCGGTGATCTCCTGCGCACTTGCTCCGGGGTTCATGAATATCACGAGCTCGACCCCGCCTTGGTACTGCACTGTGGCTTTGTTGACCGCCTGGCGCATTATGAGCACGCTCCCTAAAGCGGTGAGCGAGACGGCCATCGTGACGACCGCCGCCACGGTCATGACTACATTGCGCGCAAGGTTGCCACCGGTCTCGCGCAGCACGTACGAACTCGGTAATGCCAACCGCAGCCCCCTCTAAACAGTGATTGCCCGCCGGGCCCGTCGGAACGCCGAGCTCAAGCGTCGACCATCCCGTAAACGCCTCTAGCCTGGTCACGCACGACGACGCCGTGGTCTAGCTCGATGACGCGCTTGCGCATGGCGTCGACGATCTCTTGGTGGTGGGTGGCCATGACGACAGTGGTGCCGTACTGGTTGATCCGCTCCAAGAGGCGCATGATCCCCGCCGTGGTGACAGGGTCCAAGTTCCCCGTCGGCTCATCGGCCAACAGGATCAGCGGGCGGTTGACGCACGCCCTGGCGACCGCCACGC
>JAMDDF010000131.1 GCA_023489205.1 Actinomycetota bacterium
GGTGGCCGAGGGGATCTGCACTACGTCATACCTCGTGCGCTTTACCGGCAAGCCTTTCTATGAACAGTGGTACCGTCGTTTTTGGGATTACGCGTCCGATGTCCTAATCGACCATGCCCGGGGGGGCTGGTACCCGCTGTTCGACCCGGAAAACCATAAGAAGAACTTCCCTTGGTTTGGAAAGCCTGATATCTACCACGCGCTGCAGGCGTGCCTGGTACCCTCGTTGCCACCAGCGTCGAGCGTAGCCCAGGCTATCGTCTCCACTCGCAGCGAAGGGTGACTCGCCAGCGGACCTCATCCCAAGTACCACGGCCTTCCGACCGCTTCAGGAGTCACCCGACAGAAGCCACCGTGGCGACCAGCTCAGGCTTCATCTCAGATGAGGCCGACTCAAGGGTCTGACCCTTGGGCTCGGGCAGTGCCACCAAGGTGAGGATGATCCCGACCGCCGACAGCCCTGCCATCACCCCCATCACCCCACTGATGCCGACCGAGGCTAGGAGGTGGGGGACGAACAAGGCACCGAGGAACGCCCCGAACTTGCCTGCCGCTGCCGAGATCCCGTCGCCGGTACCCCGTACCGAGGTCGGGAAAATTTCCGAAGGGTAAACAAAGGTAGTCTGGTTGGGGCCGAACTCGATGAAGAAGTAGCTGATGGCAAACAGGGGCAGGAACACACCGACCGCCTTCGCCCCGTCGGGGAGCAGCCAGATGAGGGCGAAGGCGGCAGTCATGACGGCAAAGCCCTGCCACTGGATGCGCTTTCGCCCTATGCGGTCCATCAAGAACACCGCTAGCCAGTAGCCGGGAAAGGCCGCCACGGCGAAGATGGCGAGCGAGATCAAGGTGTGGTCGAGGAGCGTGCCTTTGGGTTGCAGCAGCTTCAAGATGAGGGGGCTCGAGACAGAGTTCCCATAAAAGGCGATGTCCATCAAAAACCAGCTCCCTGCCGTGCCGATAAGGCGCAGAAGGAAGGGCTTAGAGGTTAGCTTCGGCCGAAGGCCGCTAGAGTTCCCCGGGCTAGTCCCGTTCCCCCCGACGAGCGCCAGGCTCGCGCCAGCCGCAGCGCCCGTACCGTTTGCCCGGACAACCGGTTGCTGACCGGTGACCCACTCGACCGTCTTGGCCGTCGCCGCGGCGTCGCCTTTGACGCTCAAGGTATAGCGGGGGGTCTCACGGATCTTGCGTCGCAGGTAAACGACCGATGCGGCCGGGATGGCGCCTAGGCCGAGCATGAAGCGCCATGCCAGGTCGTTGGGGACGCCCGCACCGAGGAAGATGGAAGCGATCGCCGGACCGGCAAGCAGCCCGAAGCCCTGCATGGCGAACACCGACCCCACGAGCCTGCCCCGAGACTTGCGGTTGGCGTACTCCGAGGTGATCACCGCCGAGGTGGCGTAGTCCCCACCGACCCCGTAGCCGACGAGTAGGCGAAAGATGAACAAAGAGGTGAAGTTCCAGGCGAAGGCGCACAGGATGGCGCCGAGCACGAGGACCGCAACCTCCACTCCGTACATGCGCTTTCGGCCGAGGCGGTCCATGAGCTTGCCAAAGCTGAGGGCACCGGCGACCGACGCCAGCAGGGAGATCGAGTTCAACAGTGAGATCTCGTTGGTGTTAAGGTGGTAGATGGGGGTTAATAGCACAGTGACTGTCCCGATTATGAACAGGTCGTAGGCATCGGTGAAGAACCCCATGCCAGCCGTGAACACCGTCAGCCAGTGCCTGTGGCCCACCTCGGCCTCGTCCAGTGGCCGGTACAACTCGGTCACCGACGCCACCTGTGCGCTCATTGTCGCCCTCCTTTTGCCGTCACTTCGACAGGCCCTCATCTCATCAGCGTCAGCTGGTACTTGACAAGCATTACCGGGCTAGGTTTTGGGGAGGCGAACCCGAGGTATCCGGATGGGAAACTGACGATGAACTTTTGGCAAACTCCTCAGGAGGCAAACTCGTCAGGAGGCCGGGTCGTCAACGCCAGCCCAACCCGTGCGTGCAGCCACGACAGCGCAAAGGACGAGGGCACCTGCGGCAGACAAGAACGTCGTCGGGATGCCGAACTGGCCGGCGACAACACCTGAGACAGCGCTGCCAGCGGCCAATGCCGCTTGGTAGGTGACTAGGTAGGTACCTAGCCCGCGGGAGCGGGCACGTACCGGCGTGACCCGTTGCACGACAACCACCAAGGTCGTCGGCACGACGAGCCAAGCTGTCCCCGCTACGAACAGGTCGGGCCAGACGACCCAGGGGCTGCGGCTCAACCCGGCGACGGTGAGCGTAGCGGCGAGCAGGAGCATCCCAAGCCATAGCAATGCCTTTGGGCCCAGGAGCCCAAGACGGGGCAGGAGCGCGACAGCGAGCAACGCACCGGCGCCAAGCAGCGAGAGGAGGAGGCCGTAGCCTGACGCGCCCTCGTGCAGGCGCCTGCGGGCGACGAGAGGCAGGAGCGCCAACATGGCAGAGCCGGGCAGGACGAACAAGACGGTGCGCGCCAGCACGCCTCGCAGAGCGCGAGACCGCCGGGCATAGCGCAGCGCGGCCCGTCCGGCAATGTGCACCTGCACCAAGCCTCCCTTGGGAGCTACACGCGCTGGCCGCCAGAGGACAGCCGCCCCGAAAAAGCCGGCAAAGCCGAGCGCGCTCAGGCCCAGGGCCGCCGAGGCGCCCGCCTTGGCGAGGACGACCCCTGTAAGCAGCGGCCCAAGCACTTGTGCGATGTTCCACTGCGCCGAGTTGAGCGCCACCGCGGCCGGCATCTGTGTCGGCAGCGCTACTTCGGGCAAGGTCATCTGCCAGGCGGGCCAGCCGAGCGTGGTCGCGAGGCCGAGCGAGAAGGTAAGCACCAGTATCACTACCGGGCCGAGGACCCCCAAGGCCGCCGCGACCGCGAAGACGACCATGGTGGCTACCGCCCATCCTTGGGTCAGCGCTAGGACGACCTTGCGCGGCCATAGGTCCGAGATGGCACCGGCTGGTACCGCGAGCGCGACGATGGCAAGGCTGCCTGCGGTCTGCACCAGTGAGACCAGGAGCGGCGAACCGGTCAGCGCCGCCATGCGCCACATGACCGTCACCCCTTCGACCCAAGACCCCATCGACGAGGCGAGCGCGGCCGCCCACAGCACCCTGAAAAGCGGCCCCCTCAGCGGGTCCCAGGCAGAACGCGACGGGGCCCGGTCATGACGGGCCATATACTGCCCCATCGCGCTCGCCTACCAAAAGACCGGCGCGCCGTCGCTCAGTAGTACCAGGGGAAGCCAGACCAGTCAGGACGGCGCCGGCCCAAAAACGCGTCGCGCCCTTCGGCTGCTTCTTGGGTCATGTACGCAAGCCGGGTTGCCTCTCCGGCGAAGAGCTGCTGGCCCGCGAGCCCATCATCTGCCAAGTTGAAGGCATATTTGAGCATGCGCACAGACATCGGGCTCTTCGCGTTGATCTCGCTCGCCCACTCAAGCGCGACCGCCTCCAGCGAAGCGTGGGGTACTACGGCGTTGACCATCCCCATCCGGTACGCCTCCTCCGCTCCATAGGTCCGGCCGAGGAAGAAGATCTCGCGAGCGCGCTTGTGGCCAACTTGGCGAGCGAGGTAGGCGGACCCGTAGCCCCCATCGAAGCTCGCCACGTCGGCGTCGGTTTGGCGAAAGCGTGCGTGCTCTGCGCTCGCCAGTGTTAGGTCGGCAACAACGTGGAGGCTGTGACCCCCTCCAGCCGCCCACCCCGGCACCACAGCCACCACGACCTTGGGCATGCTCCGTATGAGACGTTGCACCTCGAGGATGTGGAGCCGGGCGAGCCTTGCCGGCCCCGCCAGTTCCCCCCCTGGCCCTGGCAGCTCCCCGGCCGGGGCCGGCTCCCCGTACTCGTAACCCGCCGCAGAGCGCACACGCTGGTCCCCTCCTGAGCAAAAAGCCCACCCACCGTCTTTTGGCGACGGCCCGTTGCCCGTCAAGAGCACGCAGCCGACGTCAGGCCAACGGCGCGCGTGGTCGAGGCAGGCATATAGCTCGTCAACGGTGCGTGGCCTGAAGGCGTTCCGCACCTCCGGACGGTTTATCGCCACCCTTACCGTTCCCTGGGATCTAGCCCGGTGGTAGGTCACGTCGACCAGTTCGTCGGCAAAGCCCTCTACAGGTTGCCACGCGGAGGGGTCGAAGAGCTCGGACACAAACTTCTCGTCAGGCACGGCTGCGAGGCTACCGTCCTTGCCCGGTGGCCCCAGCCATCCCAAGCGCGAGCCATCCCAAGCGCGAGCCATCCCAAGCGCGAGCCATCCCAAGCGCGCCCGGTAACCTGGGCCCCGCCGGAACTGCTGGCGGCACGAGCAACGTCGGCACTCATGGCCGGCACAGACAAATTCGGAGGTGACCACCTTGGAGGCTCGGGTACTGGGAAAGACAGGCCTGCCGGTAAGCGTCGTGGGACTGGGTTGTTGGCAGCTCGGTGCGGACTGGGGTGAGGTGAGCGAGCCAGACGCCATGGCAACCCTGAACGCTGCAGCCGACGCAGGCGTCACGTTCTTCGATACGGCCGACGTCTACGGCGACGGCAGGAGCGAGAGGTTCGTCGGGCGCCTCATCAAGGAGCGGCCTGGCCAAGGCTTGGTGGTAGCGACCAAGTGCGGGCGGCGAGCACCTCAAGAAGTGGCCAATTACTCCCCCGCTGCGCTTAGGGAGTGGTCCGAGCGCAGCCGGGAAAACCTCGGGCTTGACACAATACCGCTCACCCAGCTCCACTGCCCTCCCGACGGTGTCTACGAAAAAGAAGAGGTCTTCGACACCCTCGACGCCATGGTCGCAGAGGGCGTCCTCGGTGCGTACGGCGTGTCCATAGAAACGGTGGCCCAGGGGCTGAGGGCCATCGAGCACCGCGGGGTCGCGACGGTCCAGGTCATCTTCAACGCCTTCCGCTTGAAGCCCCTAGAGCGCCTGCTGCCGGCCTGCGCTGCTGCCAACGTTGGCGTGATAGCGCGCGTGCCCCTCGCGTCAGGGCTGCTCTCGGGCAAGTACGACGAGACAACACGGTTCCCGAGCAACGACCACAGGAGCTACAACCGTCACGGGGAGGCCTTTGACGTTGGCGAGACGTTCTCTGGTGTACCGTACGAAGTTGGGCTCAAAGCTGTTCGCAGGCTACAAAATGTGGTGCCACAGGACTGGACGCTCGCCGAAGTGGCGCTGCGCTGGTGCGTAGATGCGCCGGGCGTGACAACCGTGATCCCCGGCGCCCGCAATGCCTCCCAAGCGCGCGCCAACGCTGCGGTGGGCACTCGGCCAGCCTTGCCAGAGGCGGTGAGGACCGAGATCCGGGCCACCTACGCCGAGGAGATCGCACCCTACGTGCAAGACCGCTGGTGAGCGTGGGGCCGACCGCTCCCTTCGAAGGATAGCTACTCCCAAGCTGCGAGCCAGACCAGCTGGGCCGCCAGCGAAACACTAGCCGAGGAAGTCATGGCGAAGCTCTGAGGACGTCTGGCTTTGGCGCTCAAGCTACGGTAACCGTTTCGGCCCCCCGAGGCTCGGGGTCTTGGAGCGGGAAGTGGCAAGCGGCGAAGTGCTGGCCGCCAAAAGGTGTGAGCGCCGGCTCGACTTGGGCGCACTGGGCCTGCGCGTACGGGCAGCGGGTACGGAACGGGCAACCAGAGGGGGGGTTAAGGGACGACGGTAGCTCACCTCTTACCGGGTTGCGCTCGCGCCCGCGCTGCACCTTGGGGTTGGGGATAGGGATCGACCCGATCAACCCAGCCGTGTACGGGTGTGCCGGCCGGGAGTAAATGTCGTCCCCGGTACCGATCTCCACCAACTTGCCGAGGTACATGACTGCAATGCGGTCCGCCAGGTAGCGCACGACCGACAAGTCGTGGGAAATGAAGACGTATGTCAGCTGATGGGCAACCTGGAGCCGTTTCATCAGGTTGAGGATCTGGGAGCGTATCGACACGTCCAGGGCCGAGACGGGCTCGTCGGCCACGATGAGGCGGGGTTGAAGCGCTAGGGCCCTGGCGAGCCCTATGCGCTGGCGTTGGCCGCCAGAAAACTCGTGGGGGTACAAGTCGACGGCGTGCGCCGGCAGGCCCACCTCTCTCAAGAGCTCGCCGACGCGCTCGTGTTGCTCGCGAGGCGTGCCGATGCCTTGCACGATGAGCGGTTCACGCACGATCGAACCCACACGCATGCGCGGGTCCAAGGACGAGTAGGGGTCCTGGAACATGAGCTGCAGGTCGCGGTGCGCCCTCCTCAGCTCCGCCCCGTGCATTTTTGTGAGGTCCCGCCCAGCAAATACGACGCGGCCGGCGCTGGGCGGCTCGAGATCCACGATCAGGCGCCCGAGCGTGGACTTCCCACAGCCCGACTCCCCCACGATCCCGAGCGTCTCAGCCTGGGCGACATCGAGGTCGATGCCACGTACGGCCTGGACCGAGCCGACCTTGCGCTGGAGCATGCCGGCGGTAACCGGGTACTCCTTGCGCACCCCCTCGAGGTGCAAGATCATGGGAGCACCGGCCCCGTGGCCTTGGGCGGCCCCATCTACCGGGCTCTCGCCCACGAGCAAGTCAGGGCCGTCCACCCGGCCCAGGGCCGCTAGAGGGCTCTGCCCCGACTGTAACTGCTCTTCTAGCTCTTCCTCGCTTTCATGCACGGGGTGGAAGCAGGCAAAAAGATGGGTGTCTCCCTCCAACGCAGGTGCCTCCTGGCGGCAGCGGTCGGTGGCATAGCGGCAGCGAGGGGCGAAGCGACATGCAACGAACGGGCGTGACAGGTCAGGGGGCAGCCCGGGGATTGCGTAGAGCCGCTGGGCCTTGTCCTGGTCGATCTGGGGGATCGATGCAAGCAGGGCTTCGGTGTAGGGGTGACGGACGTCGCTGAACAGCTCCTCAGTGGTAGCAGACTCGACCACTTGGCCCGCGTACATGACGATGGTCCGGTCGCTGTGGCCAGCGATCACCCCCATGTCGTGCGTTATCAACAGCACAGCCATGCCTAAGCGCGCCCTGAGGTCGTCGAGCAGCGAAAGGATCTGGGCCTGGATCGTGACGTCAAGCGCGGTGGTCGGCTCGTCGGCGATCAAGAGCTTGGGCTCGCAAGAAAGCGCCATCGCGATCATCACGCGTTGGCGGAGCCCGCCCGAGAGCTGGTGAGGATAGTCACCCAGGCGCTCCTTGGGATTGGGCATACCGACCAGGGCCAGTACCTCGGCCGCCCGGTCCAGGGCCGCTCTCTTCGAGACACCCTTGTGCTCGACCACGGCCTCGGCGATCTGGCGACCGATCGTCATGGTCGGGTTGAGCGAGGTCATCGGGTCCTGGAAGATCGTGCCGATCTCATTGCCCCTTACGGCCCGAAGCTCTGCCTCAGCCATCTTGGTGAGCTCACGGCCACCGAGGCGCACCGAACCACCAACTACGTGGCCCCCGTGGGGAAGCAGGCGCAATATCGACATTGCGGTCATCGACTTGCCCGAGCCCGACTCCCCGACAACGCCGACCGTCTCACCGGCCCCTATAGAGAAGCTCACACCGTCGACCGCCTTCACGACGCGCGTGCGGAGCTGGATCTGGGTCTGCAGGCCTTCAACCTCAAGGACGTTCATAGGTCGCCTAACGCTCCTGTAGGCGGACTTCGAAACTGTCCCTCAGTGCGTCCCCGATGAAGTTAAAGGCAACGACTATCAAGATGATCGCCACCAACGCCGGGTACACCTCCCACCAGTAACCGTCGGAGAGGAACGAGCTCCCCTGGGAGAGCATCTGGCCCCACGTGGCGGTGGGTGGGGGGAGCGAAAAGCCGAGGAACTGCAAGATCGCCAAAACCAATATCGCGTCCGCGACCTGGAACGTGGCGTTCACGATGATCGTCCCTATGGCGTTGGGGATGATGTGGCGCAGCACGACCCGGCGTGACCTCCCGCCCATGACCTTCACTGCCGACACGTACTCGCGAGTGCGCAGAGACAGCGTCTCACCTCGTACTAGCCTCGCTGGGCCGAGCCAAGAAAGCCCGGCAAGCACGACTATGAGCATCCACAGCGGAGTCCCATTTGGGGTCAACGTGGTCGCCACGAAGATGAAGAGGAAGACAATCGGGACCGCGAGGAGGATATCGACGACTCGCATCATGATCGCGTCCACCACCTTGCCGAAGTACCCTGCGACCGCGCCGTACACGACCCCAAAGCAAGTAGCGACGACGGCAACTGCCAGCCCGATCTCTATCGAGCTCTGCCCGCCCACCATGAGCCGGCCCAAAATGTCATAGCCGTTGTTGTCGGTACCTAGCAGGTGTACCCCCGAGGGGGGGTCATTACTGTTGAGGATGTTCGTGTAAGTCTGGTCGGTATGGTAGATAAGCGGACCCACGAAGCAAAACAGCACCATGAAAACCACTATCGCCACGCCGGCAACTGCGAGCTTGTTTTTCGTGAAAGTCCGCAAGACCAGCTGGGCAAGGCTGCCCTGTTTGTAAACCTCTCCCCCCTCGGGGAAAGCCTCCTGCACGACGTCAGGGGTGACTGCGGACATTAGCTTCAGTGCCTCATCTCAGTAGCGGACCCGCGGGTCGAGGACCGCATAGGCGATGTCGGCTAAAAGGTTGCCAAGCACTGTTGCGATGCCCACAAGGACGGTGATCCCAAGCATCGTCGGGAAGTCGTCCGTCGTCGCTGCAGTGAAGTACTCGAGGCCGAGGCCCTGGAAATTAAACAGCTCTTCGAGCACCAAGCCGGCGGTCAGTACCGCCGGCAGCGAGAGCCCGACAAGGGTCGTCACCGGCACAAGAGAGTTGCGCAACAGGTGCCGCCACAGCACTAGCCTCTCGGGTAACCCCTTGGCGCGCGCCGTCTTGATGTAGTCCTGCGCCAGGCTGTCGATCGCCGCAGACCTCATGTAGCGGGAAAAAAGGGCGTAAGTGACGAGCGTAAGGCTCGCGATCGGCAAGACCAGGCCAGCAGGGTGTGCGAGCATCGCCCCAACCGTGGTCCCCTGGGGGGCCTCCGATGGGAACACCTTGATGCCGACAGCGAGCACCGAGATCAAGATCAGCCCTAGAGCGTAGGAAGGCATCGAGTAGAGCACGAAGGAGGTAGCGGTACCGACATAGTCCACGGCCTGGTTGCGCTTCACGGCCTGAGCTACTCCCACCGGCACCGCTATCAGCACGGCCAGCACGAGGGAAGTGCCGACGAGCACCACGTCACGGGGCAGGTCGTTGGCGATAATGCTGTCAACACTGCGGTTCTGCTTGTAGGAGAAGCCGAGGTTCCCGTGGACAAGGTGGTCAAACCAGACCCAGTACTGGTACCAGATCGGCGATAGGTAGCCGTTTTCCTTTTCCCAGGTACGGATCGCAACGGGGTTGGCGCGCGGGCCGAGGATGGCCCGCGCGATGCCCCCTGGGCCACCGGGGATGAGGTGCTCCATCCCAAACACGAGCATGGTCACACCTATTACGACCACGACCGACTGTAGGAGGCGCCGGATTATGTACCCGAACACCTAAAACACCTCATCCGCGACATCGTTGCCTCGCCGTGGCCCCCTACTTGGTTAGGTACCAGGTCTCGGGAGTCAGGTTGGTGTAGACGTTGTTGTCGAAACCCCCGAGGTGCTTGGACACGAGGTCCACCGCAGCCGAGGTCGGGTTGCCCGTAGCGGTTGGGAAGAAGACCACCGGGACCTGGTCTTCCATGTACTTCTCGTAAGCCACGAGCGTCGGGGCCGTCTTGCTCTCCGGCACGGTCGTCGTAGCGGCTATCAGGCGGTCAGCCGTCGTGTTGGAGTAGCCGGAAAAGTCCGATCCCGCACCAGTGGTGAACAGGGTCTCCCCGGTCGGCTCGTAGTCAGGCGCGTAGACCCACCCCGCACCCCAGTCGAGGGCCGTCCATGAGCACTTGGCAGAGGTCGGGGCCGCAAATCCGTGGGGCCCGCAGTTGATAGCCTTGCTCACTACTTGGGCGAAGGGGGCGGTGGACAGCTCGAGGTCAATGCCGACCTGGGCCGCCTGAGACTTGAGGTCGAGCACCTCCTCCTCGGTCACCACGACGCCGCTTTGGTACTCGAGGTTGAACTTGAGCTGTAGGCCCTTCTTCACACCTGGGCCACACTTGGCTGGGTCGGCACAGTAGGCAACCTTCCCAGGCGCGACGTTGGCCCAGCCGTGGGCCTTCAGTATCTTTGCAGCATCGGAAAGGCTGAAGGGGTACGGGTTTTGGTACTCCGACTTTGCCGCGAACGGGCTGACAGGCGCAAGCGGTGCCGGTCCGTACGTGGGCACGGCGTAACCATCGAGGATCTTCTTGATCCACCCCTGCTGGTCAACCAGGTGCTGGAAGGCCTGGCGGAAATACAACTCCCGGAACACCGGCCCGAAGGTCGGGTTGCCAAGGTTGAGCGGGAAATAGGCGATGCCATAGCTTGGGAAGTTGACCGCCGTGTAGCCCTCGGAGACCACGCTATTTAGCTGAGGGATGTACTCGTCAGGCAGCTCGGCCACTTGTAAAGCCTTGGGCCCCCCGGACTTCAGCTCGTTCAGGATCGCCTCGTCGGAGGTAAAGGGCACCTCTACGAACTTCGACAGCGAGGGCTTGGGAGACCCGCTGTAGTCAGGGTTGGGCACAAAAGTCGCCCGCCCAGTGGCAGTCATGCTCTGGAGCTTCCATGGCCCGTCGACGATAGACCAGTACTTGGAGCTGGCCCAGCTCGTCGGGTTGAGGGCCTCTTTGTTCAAGAAGCTGTAGACAGCGCGAGCACCCTTGATAGTGGTGTCAGGAAGGTTCTTCGCGCTCGGTGAGGGCGTGGGCGCGCTGGCAGAAGTCACGTCCCAGGCCATCGGCAGGGGCGTGATCTGCGAGAGTTCGTTGTAGAGGAACCAGGTCGGGTTATAGGACCTATTAAGGTGGAACACCACCGTGCTCGAGTTGGGGTAGCTCATCGACTTCACGTTGTCGGGAAAGAAGCCGGGCGTGTAGTCGCACCAGCTGTCCTTGTTGGCGAACATCATGTTCATCCAAAACTCGACATCACGGCTCGTGACAGGCTCGCCATCTGACCACTTCCACGACTTCAGCGTTACCGTCACCGTCGTGTCGTTGTTGGAGAACTTCGGGGGCTCGCCAACCGAGTAGTTGTAGTCCACCGTCGGCTTGTTGTAGTTGCCGAACCAGTAAAGGGGCCGGTACATGAGGTAGGTGAGCTGGCCGTAGTTCATGGTCGAGCACACCTGAGGTGAGATGAAGGGGAAAATATAGGTGGGAGGGGCTTCTTGGCCCTCCATGAAATAGGCCGTCCCCCCAGAGATCTTCGTGCCCACCGCTGGCACTGCAGTGGTCGGGCCGAAGTTGCCAGCAGAGGACGCGGCATACGCGCTCGGGGCGCCGGCTAGCGACCCAGCGGCAGTGCCGACGGCGACGGCCAAGACGGCCAGGGTTTGGAGCGGGGACCTCGCACGGGGCCGTTCAGTAGCCCTATCGGGCTTCAGCCCCGCAACATGGAAGTGCATACTGTGCGCCTTTCACTTATGAGCAGGCAACGTGCCGGCCAGCTGGGGCAGCAGGGCCACAGGCATTGGCGAAACCCCTCGTCATCCCCCGCTATGCAACAAAGCTGAACTCTTGCGCTGGGACGCCGAGCCCGATGCCTGCCGCGACCACGACCCACGCGATCACCAGCCAGCACCTCCTCCTACCTCGGTGTTAGTTCCTCGGGCACCGGCCTGTTTGGGCTTGGGCCGGGTTAACGTGCAAAGATAGCAGGCTCGGGCGCGTCCCACGGTGCGCCCAGGCCACAGCCTCCCCGCTAACTACCAGGCGCCGTGAAGGTGCCCCGAAAGCTCACCCCAAGCGGATGGCCAGGATGGTCGTGGTGAAGCCGAAGGCGATGGCCGTGAAAATCGTGAAGCGGTCGAGGTTGCGCTCTACGACACTCGAAGCGGCTGCAGCCGAGCCCAACCCGCCTCCGAACATCTCCGAAAGCCCGCCACCCTTGCCGCTGTGCAGCAAGATGGACACCACCAGGCCCGCGCACAGCAAAATATGCACCGCGACCACGACCCACGTGATCACCATCTAGGCACTACCTCCTGTCGTCTCGCTGCTCGTCCACGGCCACCGACCACTGCTCCACTAGCCAACGCGCCAAGATACCAGGCCCGCGCCTTCACCACAGCGCGCCGCCCTGGGCCTTAAGTACGCTTCGGGAAAACCGACGCGGCCACTGGGGGCCCCTATGTGCACTCAACCAGATTAACCCGCTCACCTGGCCGGCTGGCCCAACCTCACTATCTGCGCGAAACGGTCAGCGTCGAGGCTCGCCCCACCGACCAGTGCGCCGTCGATGTCGTCCTCGGCCATCAGCTCTGCGATGTTGTCGGGTGTCACCGAGCCCCCGTACTGCACCCTCGTCCCATAGGCGACCTCGGCCCCGTAGTGCTCGGCCAGCCAGGAACGCACGGCTTTGCAAACAGCCTCGGCGTCGGCCGCGCTGGCCGTGCGCCCAGTCCCGATCGCCCAGATGGGCTCGTAGGCGATCACGACGCTGCCCATAGCCTCTGGCGAGATCCCCCGGAGGTCGGCCTCGAGCTGCCCGAGGACCTTGGCCTCAGTGACACCAGCCTCCCGCTCGTCGAGCGTCTCACCCACGCACAAGATGGGGCGCATCTTGTGGCGCAGTACCGCCAAGAGCTTCTTGTTGACCACCTCGTCGCTCTCGGCGAAGTGCTGCCGACGCTCAGAGTGGCCAACGATCACGTATGAGACGTTGAGCTTGGCGAGCATGACCGGGCTCACCTCGCCGGTAAAGGCCCCGGAGTCCTCGTAGAACACATCTTGAGCACCGAGGGCGATCGGCACGTCGTCCGCATCAAGCAGGGTTTGGACAGAGCGAAGAGAGGTGAACGCCGGGTGCACCGACACCTCAGCGCGATCGTAATCAGCGGGCGAGAGCGTATAGGAGAGCTTCTGCACGACGGCGATCGCGTCGAGGTGAGTGTGGTGCATCTTCCAGTTGCCGCTGACCAGCGGCTTGCGGGGCCTAGCCTTAGCGCTCCCACCCCGGCTCGCTGCGTCGGCGGGGCTCGAGGGCCCCGCCGACGCCGTTGGCTCGGTCACCCTTTCGCCTTCTCTCGCTCCGCAGCCTTCCTCAGCGCGGCCAGACCAGGGAGGTCGCCCTTCTCGATGAACTCGAGCGAGGCACCCCCGCCCGTCGAGAGGTGGTCGACCTTGCCATCGAGGCCGAACTTCTTGAGCGCGCTCGCACTGTCCCCGCCACCCACCACACTGAACGCCTTGGTCGAGGCAACCGCCTCGGCAACAGTGCGCGTGCCGGCGGCAAAGCGGGCGTCTTCGAAGACCCCCATAGGGCCGTTCCAAAACACCGTCGACGCAGCGGCGATCTCGTCAGCAAAGGCCGCCGCGGTACCCGAACCGATGTCGAGGCCGAGCCAGCCATCGGGGACGTCCTGGCCAACCTCGCGCAACTCGCCCGAGGGCTCCTTGCCCGCCCCGAACGCACCGTCGGGAGACAGAGCCACGATGTCAGTCGGCAGCACTATCTTCTTGCCGCTGGCGTGGGCCGATACGAGCAACCGCTTGCAGTTTTCGACAAACTCGTGTTCGAGGAGGGAGCCCCCGGTGGCGTGGCCCTCGGAAGCAAGGAACGTGAAGCACATGCCGCCGCCCACGAGGATCGTGTCGACCTTTTCGAGGAGGGCATCGATGACGCCCAACTTGTCGGAAACCTTGGCACCGCCCAGTACCGCGACGAAGGGACGCGCGGGCTTTTGGAGCAGGCCATCGAGCACCTCTACCTCCCGGGCCAGCACTCTGCCCGCAGCTGAGGGCAGGAACTGTGGTGGACCTACGATCGAGGCATGCGCCCTGTGGGCGGCACCGAACGCGTCGTCAACGTAGAGGTCCTGATTTTCCACCAAAGACTTCACGAACTCGGGGTCATTGCCCTCCTCACCTGGGTTGTAGCGCAGGTTCTCCAAAAGCTCGACCCGGCTCGTGTCGGCTCCCTTGGCCCGCAGGAGCTCCATTAGGTGCTCGCGCACCGGGGCGATCGAGTACTTGGGGTCAGGCTTGCCCTTGGGCCGGCCGAGGTGGCTACACACCGTGAGCTTGGCCGCCCCCTTGTCGAGCAGCCAAGTGAGCGTGTCGATCGGTAAGCGGATCCGCAAGTCGTCGGTTATTACGCCGTTAGCAATGGGGACGTTGAAGTCGCAGCGTACGAGAACCGCCTTGCCGGCTACCGGCGGCAGGTCCTCCAAGACGGGTAGGTCCATGGCCAGCTACTTGCGCCCCACGATGAGGGTAAGGTCGACCAGGCGGTTGGAGTAGCCCCATTCGTTGTCGTACCATCCGAACACCTTCACCAGCGAACCAAAAGCCATGGTGAGCTTCGAGTCGAAGGTGACCGACGCGGGCGAGCCAACAATGTCGGAAGAAACGATGGGCTCGTCTGTATAGGCGACGACCTTGGAAAGAGGCCCGGTAGTGGCGGCCTTTTTGAACGCCTCGTTAACTTCTTCGGGCGTGACCTCCCGTGCAAGTATGCCCGTAAAGTCCGTGATGGAGCCGTCCGAAACCGGGACCCGGAGCGCCGAGCCATTGAGGCGGCCCTTCATCTTCGGTATCACAAGGCTCGTCGCCCGGGCAGCGCCGGTGCTGGTCGGGATGATGTTGACCGCGGCAGCGCGAGCACGACGGAGGTCCTTGTGGACGAGGTCCAAGATGTTCTGGTCGTTGGTGTAACCATGGACGGTTGTCATTAGGCCTTTTTCGACGCCAAAGGCATCGTCGAGGACCTTGATCATCGGGACAAAGCAGTTGGTCGTGCAGCTCCCGTTAGAGATCACGTGGTGCTTCGAAGGGTCATAGGTGTCGTCGTTGACGCCGACCACGAAGGTGGCGTCCACGTTGGACCCTGGCGCCGAGATTATGACCCGCTTGGCGCCAGCAGCGAGGTGAGCCTTGGCCTTTTCCCCATCGGTGAACTTGCCCGTCGACTCTATGACGACATCAGCCCCGAGCTTCGCCCACGGGAGGTTGGCAGGGTCCTTTTCTGAAAAGATCTTAAAGGATTGAGGCCCAACGGCGATCGTGTCCTCAGACACCTTGACCTCGTGCTTCAGCACGCCAAACGTCGAGTCGTACTTCAAGAGATGGGCGTTCGCCTCGGGTGACGCCAAGTCATTGGCGGCCACGACCTCGATGTCGGCGCCCGAGTCCAGCACGGCACGCAAGAAGTTGCGCCCGATACGGCCGAACCCGTTGATCCCTACCCTGACAGCCATGTCTTTTCTCCTTCGTACAATTTGGTTGACCTTCGTTATCCATGGTCGAGTCTAGGCGAACACTGCCGCGCCTCTTGGCGGGGACCACGACCCTGGCCACCGGGACTTTGGTCCTATGGCCGGCCCGGCTCCAAGAGGGCTTTTCCCTGTCCGCTCCCTGTCCGCCGGTCCTAGGGGGCACATGGGGACCTAGGGAACTCCCCTCAAGTACTGCGTACAAACGCCGTTGGTGTCAGGCGGGTAAAGCTTCTGGCGGAACCAGACGTTAGCTTCGCGCATTGTGAAGGCGGGGAACTTCCCGCCGGCGCTCACGTGGATCACGGTGAGGGTCGGCAAGTCCGTGGCAATCGGCACGGTGTCCACTTCGGTCGCTCTTCGCACCGGGGTTCCCGGCCAGGGATAGGTAGAAGTAACTTCGTACGCCTTAGCCTTGTCAACGAGCTTCAAGGCGTCGTAGTGGCCGAGGAGGCTGTAGCCGAACGCGACGCCGACCTTGTTGTAACCCGCCACCAACGACGGGCCCGTGTACTTACCGGCACAGGGGTAGACGGCGGTCTTCTTGCCCACCGGAGCAGTCCTCGCCGCCGCCCCGCCAACTAGGACAGCCTCCCCCTTGGGAGTGAGCAACAGCCCGAAGTCCGGGAATCTAGCCCCCTTGCCTGCGTAGATGACCGAGTCAGCGACAAAGGTCACCTTCCCCCTCAGCGCGCCAACGAACACGATATCGCCAGCTGGCGCGAAGCCAGCACGCGACGGCTGCATCTCCGCCCAGGAGAGCCGTTTGGCGGCGTACCTGGCTTGGGTGAGCGGCTCCTGAGGCGGGTAAAACTCCTCCACGCCGTCGGTCGCCTCGGTTGCTTTCACGACCTTTCGGTAAAAGGCAATAGCACCGGCGTTGCCGCTTACCTCCGCCGGGTTGGTCTTAGGCGCCGTGGTCTTAGGCGCCGTGGTCTTAGGCGCCGTGGTCTTAGGCGCCGTGGTCTTAGGCGCCGTGGTCTTAGGGATCGTGGTCTTAGGGATCGTGGTCTTAGGGATCGTGATCTTCGGCGCCGGGGCCCCTGTGGCGCCCGCCGGCGCAGGCCAAATGAGCGCCGGCACCACGAGCCCTCCCCCTAGGGCCGCTGCCAGGCCTGCAATACCCGCCGCACGTCCAAGCACCTCACCATTGTGCCCCTTCATTGGCACCAAGAGCGCCGCGACCTGGCACAGCTCACCTAGATAGAACCAATGACTCAAGGACCTCGGCCAAAAAGGCCGGGTTGTGAGAGTGCCCGTCGGGCCTGGCGAGGGCCCCCGTCACGACCCGCGCGGCGCTCACCGAACGCTCACCGGGGACGGCGCTACCCCTCCACGACGGCGCCCCGACACTTGTCGAGGGGTCGCAGACCACAGCGTCTACCAAGACGCCATGAGCAGCCAGCGCCTCCAGGTGCGCATCGGCGTCGAAGCCGGTGGTCTCGCCTTCTTGTGGCGCAAGGTTGCAGACATAGACGCGCCCCCCGGTGCGCGCACCAAGGGCATCTCGTACCGCCGGCACGGCGCACACCGCGAGGACGCTGGTGAAGAGCGAGCCAGGCCCGAGCACCACTTGGTCAGCGCTAGCGATCGCCGCCACCACCTCTTCTGGAGCCTCGGGGCTCGAGGGTGATAGCCACACGCGCCGCACCGGCGCCGGCGAGTGGGTCACCTTGGCCTGGCCCGTAACCTCGGCGGTACCTTCGGGCGTCTCGGTCTCAGCACAGAGGTCTACGGTCTCAAGGGTAGCGGGCAGTACCCGCGCGCTCACGCCGAGCAGCCGGCCGAGCTCTGCGGTGGCCAGGGCGAAGTTGCCGGTAACTTCCGACAGGGCCACCAGAACCAGGTTGCCGAGGGAGTGCCCTGCGAGCTCACCAGCCGCAAAGCGGTAGTCGAGGACCTGGGCCCAGAGCTTCTCAAGTGGGCCGTCGCCGGCCAAAGACAAAAGGCAACGCCGCACGTCACCAGGCGCAGGCCCGGGCCAAAAAGCACGCAGCCGCCCGCTCGACCCGCCGTCGTCGGCGACCGAGACCACCGCGGTGACCTGCCCTGCGTACCTCGACACGGCGCTAAGTGTGACTGCGAGGCCATGGCCTCCGCCGAGTGCGACAACGCTAGGCGCCCTCACCGCTCGACGTCCCGGTGGATGACGCTCGGGTCGTAGCCCATCCTGCGGAGCGACGCGGCGATCTCCTCGGCCAGCACGACGCTACGGTGCCGGCCGCCCGTGCAGCCCACTGCGATCGTCAAGTAAGACTTCCCCTCCCTCACGTAGGCTGGCAGGAGGAACTCGAACAGCTGCTCGGTCCGAGCAAGGAACTCCTTGGACTCGGGCTGGGAGAGCACATAGCGCCGGACCGGCTCGTCGAGGCCCGTGAGCGGGCGCATTTCTTCGACCCAGTGCGGGTTGGGGATAAACCGCACGTCGAGGACATTGTCAACGTCCAAGGGCACCCCGTGCTTGAAGCCGAAGCTGATGACAAGGACCTGCATTGCCGTCGCATCGTCACGGCTGAACAGCTCACCAAGCCGCTCTCGCAGCTGGTGGACGTTTAAATCGGAGGTGTCGATTACCACGTCGGCGAGCTCTTTGATCTCCTCCAAGCGGTGGCGCTCATCGGCTATAGCCACCGCGACGCCCTCTTGGCTTATGGGGTGGCGCCGGCGCGTCCCCTCAAAGCGGCGCACTAGGACCTCGTCGGAGGCGTCTAGGAAAAGTACCTTTACCCCCTCGGTCTTGCGAAGCTGGTCTATGGCCGCTTTCAGTTCCCCGAGCTGGCCCGGGTCCCGCCCTATGACCAGCGCAACCCGCTGGGTACCGGGCCCAGAGGCGGACACCAAGTCGGCGACCTTAGTTATTAGCGCCGTCGGCAGGTTGTCCATCACGTACCAACCGAGGTCCTCTAACACAGCCGCTGCCTGGGAACGTCCCGCCCCTGACAGGCCTGTCACGACGACGAACTCTGCCACCACTTCATTGTGCCGCTCCTGGCCTGCACCGGGCTAATTTCTCGGCGCGCAGTACCAACAAGCGCGGGAAGGCGGCCGCTTGCTGGTACTCCTCAGCCCTGTCCAAAAAACCTGGAGGCGGGGCCGGCTCGGCCATACCCGTCAAGTACATGCCCGCCTTGGCGAGCGAGTTGACGTAAACAGACAAGGGGCGGTGTATGAAAGGCAACCAAACACCCTTGTCGACCTCCTCCACACCATGGTGCTCGGCCAAGTAAGGCCCTATCCGCCAGTACTGCTCGCCGAGAATGTGGTCGTCGACCCAACCGCTACCAGGTGCCTGCAAAAGCGGGTGGTTGAGCATGAGAAGGAAGGTCCCACCCCTGGCGAGCACCCGTCCCACCTCCCCCAAGGCGGCCTCGGCCCCCTCTATGTGCTCGAACACCAAACATGCGAAGGCCGCGTCAAAGCTCTCGTCGGGGAAAGGCAGAGCGGCTGCGCCTGCCTGCAGGTAAACGACGTCCGCGCCGGTTTGTCCCCGTGGGAGCTGTCGCCGGCTAGCCTCAGCCAACTGAGCCCAGGTCGGGTCGAGGCCCACGACCTGGGCCACGCCTGGGACACCCGCCGCCACCCGGCAAAGCTGGCCCTCGCCCGAGCCGATGTCGAGCACCCGCCCCAACCCTTGGAACCTCCCTGCCGCCCTGCCAAGCTCTTCTTTTAAAAGAGGGACTATCTGCTCGGCGTACTCGGGGTCCGCCCCCTCGGTGAAGCGTTGTTGCCACCACAGGGCGTTGGCCTCCCAAAGCTGGTCAACCTCGACAGGCAAGGGACTTGCAGGGTCGTGGTACACGCTCCCAGTGTGGCCCAGGAGCCTCGCCCAGCACCACCACGGGGCGCCAGGCCCGGCCGACCTACTCCAGCACCTTCACAGGACCATCACAACTCGGCCAACAAAGCGTCACAAACCAAAGAGAGGATGTCTGTTGAACACGGGCTGACTGATCGCCCGGGTGGCCTTGGAGGCTGCGACGGGAGTTTCCAAGGCTGCCGGCTCTACAAGGGCCGGTGACAAGGGGCCGCGGCCGCTGGCGGGGTGGCCGCGGTCTTGTAGGAGGTCCTTTAGGGCCAGCCATCGCCGCTCGGTTGCGTGACCGGGCCCCCAAGTGCCGGCCCGTGAAGTTTTTTCCACAGGGCGTCCGCCACCGGCTCGGGCAACCAAGTGATCGCCGCCAGCGACTCGCGTGAAGCCTCCCGCACAGCCTTTATGCTCCCGAGCTCAGACACGAGGCGCCTGCGCCGAGCAGGGCCGAGCCCAGGGACGCCGTCCAGCACCGAGGCCGTCACCTTCCTCCCCCGAAGCTTGCGATGGTAGCCAATAGCGAAGCGGTGGGCCTCGTCGCGCACCCGCTGTAACAGGTAGAGCGCCTCCGAACCACGAGGGATGCGGACCGGGTCGGCCTGCCCGGGAAGGAAGACTTCCTCAAACTGCTTGGCGAGGGCGGCGGCGGGGATCTGCTGGTCGAGGCCAAGATCTCCCAACACCCGCACAGCGACGCTTAGCTGGCCCTTACCGCCGTCAACTAGGAGCAACTGGGGAGGGTAGGAAAAGTGGCGCTTCCTCTCGGCTAGGGGGAGCTCCCTTTCCTGGAGGTACGCCCGAAGCCTGCGGGTGAGGACCTCCTCCATGGCGGCGTAGTCGTCGTTGCCCGGCACGGTCCGAACCTTGAAGCGCCTGTACTCCGAAGGCTTTGGTAGCCCGTCTTCCATTACGACCATCGAGCCGACGTAGTCAGTGCCTTGCAGGTGGCTCATGTCATAGCACTCGATACGAAGGGGCGCCTCCGGAAGGCCGAGAGCTTCTTGGAGCGCGTTCAGGGCACGTGCCCTGGCATTGTGGTCAGCCGAACGCCTGAGCCTGTGGCGGGCAAGCTCCTCCCGAGCGTTCTTGGCCACCATTTCGACCAGCGCCTTTTTCTCCCCACGCTGGGGCACACGAAAGCGCACCCGGCTCTGGCCACCTGCGGTCGGGTTGACGCTGCGTTCAGGCCGGCGCTTAGCGCTGGCGGCCCACCACTCGATCTGGCTGTTCAGGGCGCCCACTGCCCCGCCACCGGGGCTCTGGGCGCGCAGCCCGCTCAACCACTCCTCCAGCACCTCTGGCTCCTCCACCTCGCCAGGCACCAGGACGAGGGGGGGCACACCGTTCAGCGGTTCCGCGTAGTGCTGCTGGAGGACGTTAGCGAGCAATTGGGGAGCTTCGAGGTCCTCAACCTTGTCGACGATGAAGCCCTTCGTTCCCACCACCCGCCCGTGCCTGACGTAGAACACCTGAACAGCGGCCTCGAGCTCGTCTTCGGCCACAGCGAAGCAGTCGAGGTCCTCGGCTCTCTCGGTCACCATCTGCTGATTTTCGATCGCCTTGTTCA
>JAMDDF010000043.1 GCA_023489205.1 Actinomycetota bacterium
CGCGCTGACCCGTTACTACGCCTCGACTGGCTGCCCCCCGGGCCGTTTTCGTGGCACGGGACTGGCCGCCCTGGGGCTCGCTGACGGCGACGTTGTGAACGACCAGCACCTACAAAGGATGCTCGGCGACATGGCTGGTCCGGTGACCGGCATGCCCGTCGGAGCAGTTGCCAGCACGGCCCCGCCCGGCAAGACTGTAGCCGGTTTTGACTTGACTTTTAGCGTCCCGAAGTCTGTCTCGACAGCCTGGGCGATGGCCGACCGGGGCACGCAAGCGCTCATCTACGAGTGCCACGAACGCGCCATGCGGGACACCCTGGCTTATGCAGAAGAGCATTATCTGAGGTCGAGAAGTGGCAAGGGTGGGGTCGCCTACGAGGAGGTCGAGGGGGTCATCGCTGCCGTCTCTAGTCACCCTGACTTGTCGTCTTCGAGTGCCGTAATTGTCATCACCTTGGATCGTCGCTTCGTCGTCGTCGCGTTGTCACGATGAAGTGCCGTTGGTCAGGCCTCGTGGCCTCTCGTCTTCTCACCCGATGCTGTCTTGTCGGAGCGGTCGCGATAAGTGCTCAACGGGGTGCCTGTCGTCGGGCTACTGACCACGGCCTGGCTGCAGGTTCACCCCCTTGTGGGGCCTGGTGCACATGGGGCCGGACCCCCCGTCTATGGAGGTGGCGCCGCCAAGGTGGTGGCGCCGTGAAAGGAGGAACGATGACTGTGGACAACGGCATGACTGTGGGGAACGACAGGATTGACTGGTCGGCCTTTCCAATGGTGGTAGCCAAGAAGTTGGCAGCAGAACGCGGCCCACATGGTGTCGTCCTGAAGCTGCAGCTAGAGGGTTACCTGGAGGGCGGGGGCGGGACCTATTGGTCGGCGCTCACCGCGGAGGGCATCAACGTGGGTGGTGGCCCTTATGGGGCCAGTGGGTACGAGAGGTTCCTCTTGCATAGCGACGGCCACTTCGAGGTTTTGGATTGGCTGGACCGGGTGGTTGATGAGAGCGAAGTCGACCAGGAGGACGAGCAGGCGTTACGAGCCGAGGCGAAGGCCTTCGTGGAACGCTTTGGTGAACGTGAGGCGCAACAATGCGGCTTCGGGTTCGCGGTGAAGCGCGTGGCCGAAGGCTCGGCGCCGGCAACCATGCCCGAACATGCCGCCGGCCCAGAGCTGGGCATCTAAGCACCGGGCTGTCGCTGCGGTTCGAGGCGTCGTCGAGGACCAGGAGCATGCACGGGTGGTGGGGCCGAGGCGCACCCCCTCCCCATCATCGCTCCCGGCCCTCGGCGCGTGACGACGACGAGGGCCGCGAAGTGGAAAGGAGCCAAGGATGAAAGAGGGAATGACACATCGGAGGCGTTGGGGCCACAAGAAGCGCAAGCCGCTCTCCGATGCGCACCGGCAAGTGCTGGACCATGCTTCGCCGCGCGAGCAGGCTGAAGCCAAGTCGTTCCTCCTTGCGCACCGCCAACGTGTCACCGCTGCGGCGATTGCCGCAGAAGTAGTCCACGGTCGCCGGAGAAAGCAGCTCGCCGTCTGGCAAGAGGCCGTGATGCGCAACGAGGACGAAGTGGGGGCACGAGCGGCCAGGCTCGTCCAACAGGCCATCGACACGTTCGGGACCGCCCCAGTCTGGCGGGAACTGGGCAAAGCTATGGGTTGGAAAGTCCCCGCCCAACGGGAGTGGGCTGTCCCCTGGCTCGTCGAGCGGGGATGGCTCACCATCGGCACTGAGCCGAGGTCTTTACGCCCCGGCCCGAAGTACCACCACGGCCTGGCTGCAGGTTCGCAGCCTAATCAGGGACCTGTTGGCTACCCAAAGCCAGAAAGGAGCGCAACGACATGACAAAGGCGAAACTAACCGAGGCGCAAAGTGAATGGCTGCGGACCAGGCAGGCCGAGGACGCCAGGGCCATCGCCGCCCATTCGGCTACCAGCGAGGCATTGGCCGAAGCCAAGGCCCGCAGGGACCGAATAGTGCGCGAGCAAGACAAGTTGGTGGCCGAGGCCGAGGCGCGGCTGCGAGACGCGACACAAGTCGTAGTGGCCCGGCTGGGCCCCGAAGGTGCTGCTGCTGTTGGCATCACGGCCGGAATGAAGCCCAAGGCAGGCAGGCCGGCCCGGCCCGCCGAGCACCTTGGAAGGTGAGGTGAGGTGGTGATGGTGGCACAACGCCCACTCGCTCTGGCCTACGGAGCGGCGGAGCTGCTAGCGGCGGCGGCCAACCGGCAACGAGCGGTCGAGGAAGCGTGGCGGCTCATCGCGAAGCAGAGCGAACCCGACTTGCTCGACCAACTATTCCCGATGGAGGCACCATCATGACCACGACTGCACCTGACCTGATGGACGAGGTCCTGTTGGCCGAGGCAAAGAAGCGCACCGGCGTCGAGCTTGAGTCGTGGTGGCGCGTCGATGACGTGTGGAGCCGAGTGAGCTGGCCGACCGTCTCTTGCCGGGCCTGTGGCGCCACCATCTGCTCGGCTCATGCCCCCGACATCCCCAAGCTCGTCGTCGCCCACAAGGCCGACCACGCTCAGGGAATCCTCGACAGTCGGCGCCGGGCCTTCCAAGCACTCGACCCGATGGACCAGTTGTTCACGTTGCCGGTAACGGCACGCAAGCTAGAGGAGATGGGACTGTGAGGAACACCGAACACCCGGCCATAGGGGGCATGAAGTCAAAACATCATGCGCAGGCACGGGACGCTGGGGCCGTCACTCTGGTTGAGCTCGTCGTCGTAAGCGTCCTCGCTTCTATCATTTTGGCCGCTGTCGCCGCCGTCGCCATTGTGGCAGAAAAGTCGTCGGTAACGGTCAGTTCGACCTACGGGGCGCAACGTCGCGCCAACACCGTCATCTCTACGGCCATCTCGTCCCTCTCCAGCGCTGCCCCGTTGGAAGGCTGCCGAGTCGTCTCCAACCCACTGCCGGGACAGCCGTCCAGCTATAGCCCGCCGACATTGGCAGTCCCTCTCGGCAACTGCGCCGAGACAGGCCCAGTCGCCCCACCAGTGGCGATCGCCTCGCCAAATGGGATGTGCTGGTACGCCTACTCGAGCCTGGCGGCTGGGCTCGTGCCACCTGACCTGCGATGCCTTGTCGAGTACCCCGACCGCACCTTGTGGAGCTTCGATTGGCAACCGCTGTCATCTGCCACCTACACGTCTTGCGACATGTGCTACCAAGGGAACGACCTTCCCGCTGTCCAAATCCAAGGTGCCAACTCCCTGGCGTTCTCCACGCTCCCGAACGAGCCCAGCGGATCAACGAGCGGCGTGGCGACCTTCGCAGGCCGCGTAGCGGCAAACGACCTGAGCCCGTTCACCTTTTACGCAGCAACATCACCGACCGGGCAGCCGGCGACCAATCCTGGTTGGCGGATCCCCAACGGAGAGCTGGCGACGTCTTTGAGCAGGATATGGAACATCGGGGCCCAGATCACAGAGGCCGGACATACGACTTACTACTACGGGCACGTCACCCCACCAAGCACCCAAGGAGGCCAAAGCAATGCTGGCGCATGGAACTCGATCTAGGGGCACGATGTCCCGACGCACCCTACTGGTCGCTGCCGTGGCAGCAGTTCTCACGGCGTTCATACCCACTATCGCATTGGCTACGACTATTGGATGGTCGCAGTCACAGTTCATAGTCCCGTCTACCCCCACTGGCGGAAACTACGCCGTAATAAGCTCCGCCTCGTGTGCCTCGTCCACCTTTTGCGTAGCGGTGGGTGAGAACTCCAACGCAAACTCGACGCTGTACGCTACCGAGGGTAACGGCAACGCTTGGGTCCCGCTCCAACCACCTGCAATTGCAGATACCGGCTATAACGGAGCGGAGATCTCGTGCCCGTCGCCAGGATGGTGCATGGCTGTATTGGGCTCCCAAGCCGTGACGTTCGCCGGCGGCACATGGGGGACGCCAGCAACACTCGACCAGGGGGCACCGTACTTGACCGCAGTGGCGTGCTCCAGTGCTGATTACTGTCTTGCGGGAGACGACACAGGGAACGTCTTCACGTGGGACGGGACTTCATGGTCGTCTGCCGAGGCAGTAGCTCCAGGAGGAGGTATCCAGTCGTTGTCCTGTACTACACAGGACTGGTGCGCCGCCATATCCGGCATGGACGTACTGCAGCTGCCCTCTCCCACGGCTGCTTGGTCCACCACCTCTGTGGACCAAAACGGCAACCTTCTCGAGGCCATTTCCTGCGCCCAACCAGATACGTGTGTAGCAACCGGCGACACCAATGCCTACGTTGAGTCGAGCTCAACATCTGGTTGGGCAGCGACGGCGACCGGTAG
>JAMDDF010000050.1 GCA_023489205.1 Actinomycetota bacterium
GTCGCTGAAATTATAGTTGTCGGTGTCGTGGACGACGACAACCTCGGGCACGCGGCCACTCGCGCCGCTTAGCAGGGCGTGGGCCCGTCGGGCACCCGCATTGAACGGGTTGTCAGGAGCGAACTCTTCGGACCACCACAGGTCTAGCGCGGGAGACCCGGAGGCTCGGCACCTCCTCGAGCCGATGGAACATGCTCACCATTTTGGCGCTGTAGCGCCGGCGGTCAGACAACCTGCTACGCCAACCGAGCCCCTCGTGGCGTGCCAACAGCCAGCGCCTTGGTTCATCCCTGGGCAAGAGCGCCCCCGAGAGAGCACGTTTTCGGGGCGTAGTGGCCCGAGGGGCACGCACCCACCGGCGCCGGAAGCGTGGGGGCATTTTGGTCCGGCACACTTCAGGCCCGAGAAGACCCGGGCTGGTCGGGCGCTAGCGCTACCTGGGCGACACGTGCGGCTGCGGGCTAAGTGAAGGTGAGGACGGGCGAACCGTGCTGGGCAGCTTGGAGCCGAGCGTCTTCACCCGGGCCGCACCGTTCGGGGCGTTGGTCCCGCTGCCCACGTAGCTGACGGTGAAGTCGCCGTTCGTGCCTAGGCTCGACGGCTCCGAGACCAAGTTCCCGTTCTGGTCCACCATATCGATCTGGTCCGTCTGGCCGTACACGCCGCTTGAGTTGAAACCAGAGCCCGTGAACGACACCGAAGGGTCGTAAGCAGGCATGGGGCAGAGGTAAAGGCCGTTTGTCGGCGGTTGGCAACTAGGGTTGTTCGGCTGGTCGGTGTCCTCCACTATCCACTCAGCCGAGGCGCCCGGCCCGTCGTAGGACACGTAGGAGCCATAGAAGTCGAAGTAGTTGAACGTCTCGCCGGTGGTGTTGTCGGCCAAGACGATGTTCCATTCACCGGCGGACACCTCGTTGATGGTGACCGTTACCTGGTCGCCTACGTTGACGGTCGCTGAGGTGCCGTCGTCCCAGGTCTCGATGAACGTCTCAGGGGCAAGGTTGGTCGGGGTTATGACCTCCCACCAGGGCACGATGTAGAACTGGCCCGAGGTGCAGGTACCGGCGTTCGGCCCGTACGGGTCGGTCGTCGTGAGGCCGACCCCGGCCTGGATGAGGTAACTGTCGTTGCTGCCATCGATGCCGTTCCACACCGACATCGCGTCATTGCAACTAGCCGCGTAGGTCAGCTGGGGCACCGTAAAAGTCCCAGTCACGGAAGTGGCAGTCAAGGGCTCGGTCTGCGTTCCCCCCACTGCGTACCCCGACCAGTTGGAGGACTCCTCCTGCACCAAGGTCGGCGCAGGTGCCGCTGTTGTCGTGGTGGTAGAGGCTGTTGTCGTGGTCGTAGGCGCTGTTGTGGTGGTGGTGGTCGTAGGAGCTGTTGTTGTCGTGGTGGTGGCTGCAGTCGTCGTTGTCGTAGGAGCCGTTGTCGTGGTTGCGGCCGAGGAGGTCGTTGTGGTCGTAGGTGCTGTGGTGGCGGTCACGGGTGGGGTTGTGGGCAAAGGCCCGAGGGGGCCAAGAGGCACCAAGCCGGTCGTGAGCCCGCTCGTCACAGGAGGTGTCGAGGTGGTGGAGGTTGTGGTTGCGGCCGTCGTCGTCGTGGGCGGCGGCGGCTTGGGCTTGCCAGCGAGCGACACGAAGAACACGCCCGCGTACTTGCGCACCAGGCCCTCAGGGAACAGCCCGAGTTGCACAGCGTTGTCGCGGTAGAAGGAGTTGTCCCCGACAAGGATCTTCTCCCGGTAGGTGCCGTCAGCGCAGTTGACAGGCTTCGTGATCTTCGCGGTCTTGTCCTTGGCGACAAGAAGCCTCAGTTGCACGCCGTGGTCAGCCAGCGGGGCCAACCGGCATACCCTGGCATCCTTGACCGTCCCCTCGACCGTGATGGTGCCGCCCCTGTAGGTGAGCTGCCACGGTGTGGCCCTTGCCGACAGAACCGCTGGGTGATGGGGGGTGCCGGCAACCGAGACATAGAAGACACCCCGTGCCCTGCCGGTTATGAGGCCGAGGCGCACGACCACAGCCGACGCGGCATTGTTCGGGCCGAAGCGGACGTGCTCTCTATAGGTGCCATTAGCACAACTGGCCTGCTTCGGCAGGCTGACCTTTATGTGATCGTCGCGGAGCACGGCAACGCTGCACGTCGACGCGCCCCTGACCCTGCCGGTCACGGTCACGACCCCGCCGCTGCTGCCCAGGGTCGAGGGCGTGGCCCGTGCCGAAAGGACAACGGGGTGCTGGTTGGGAGGGGGAGCGCCGGCTGCCACAGAAGTGAAACCGAACATGGCGCAGAAAGCAGCGGCACCCGCCGCTGCCAGCCGCCTCATTTTGCCCTCCATCAAGCCCATGTACTCCCCGTCCCACGGGGACGGGACGACAGCGATCCTATCGCCAGTTCAGTGCGTGGAACACGTACTGGATGGAGATGCGCGGATGAGGAAAAATCGGACAAACCCGACATTCACGAAAGCGCGTCGTCCCTTGAGCGGGCATCCACCGAACCCATCTTCAGTCGGCGCCCCCGCCCACTCCCCGGCGCTCGGCTGCCTCTTTTGGTCCGATGACCGCACCCCCGCTGAGGCACGACGGCTGCTGAGAGGCGCTGGGGACGCCGGCACAGAACTGCCGAAGCAATAAGCCCGCCATTACCTCAAGGAGCCAAAATGTCCAACGTCTGTCACCTGTACCGCTCGCCCGTCCACTTCACTCAGAGCCTAATCGAGATTGACGGCTGCTGGTGCCGGATAGGAGACGGGTTGGTGAGCGAAAGCCTGACGGGCAGTGAAGCCCGTCGGGCTTTGGTGGGGTAGGGTTTCAGGGTGTGACAGTCTGCGGGTCCATCGGCGTGACCGTAGCTCTGGCGACACAAGTGAAGTGTGCGCCGTCCTGTCCCCTGAAAACGGGAACATCCTCCGCACCGCGGGGGTTGGGGATTGCCATCCAGCCGACGAACTCGCCGACCCCCGAACACCATTCTCGCCCGTAAGTGTCTTCGACCTCGAACCATCTACCAACTTCGTACTGTGCCATCTTCGGCTCCTTTCTGTGCTGGTGATACCAGTTTACCGGATGTGAATTACAGAGTGTGGCTGGGCTGTGACCAGCGAGAACGTACCCTGAGAAACTTGACGACGAATCTAGGTTTTGTGTGCAAGCAAGGACAGCTGTCGCCCGTGCCGTTGTAGGCGTAGCACGTCCCCGTCTTCCCCGTCTTCCCTGGCTGCCATTGGTTAGGCATAACGCAGACGACCCTCGGGGCCGTTGGGGCGCCGAAGCGGTGGTGCAGGTCACCCAAGATAGCTTGCTCCATCTGCGTGCGAGTAGGCCCGGCGTACGCCGCCGCGCAGCCGATGAGGTGACGCCAAGACAGAGGATGACGGCTACGAGGGTCAACGCGCCGCCGATGGCTATACCAACGTAGTCGCCGAGGCAACCAATACGACCAGAGCCATTGGGCTGAACGCTCCAGCCGATTGGCATCTGTGCCACTGACAGAAGCATCGACCCCAGCCGGGTGCCTGACGCCGAAACTGGCGAAGCCGTCATGACCAATGCGCCGACGGCCATCAGCAGGGCCGGCATGAGCCTTCCCATATCCCCTCCTTCCAGTACCCTTGCCGTCCTTCCTGTCGCCATTGCCGGTCGGCCCCATATAGGAACCGAACCTACTGGCCGTCCTGGCTACGACGCCCGCTGGATAGGGCTGGCGCCGGCACGGGTGGTCCGGCGAGCGCGCCCCTCGCGGCAGGCCGGTTCGCAAGTCTGATCCGAGCCAAACTGGATGCAACGGCTCCAGATGCTGTTATTGAAGCGTACCCACATCTGTTCGTGGACGATGCGGGAAAGTTTAGCGGTTGAGTGAGGCGGGAGCTTATATCTGAGCAGGGATGCGGCCACTTGCGAGCACGGCGTCCAGGCGGCTTCGAGAAGCGACCGCTTGGGTCTTCACGAATCATCGACCGACTTCTTTGCCTCCTCTAACAAGCTGGGTTTAGCCCTCAACCGGTTACGGGTCGAGTTGCGAGCCATTCCAATGGAGTGGTCGTATGGCGGGTACGGTCTTCACAGGGCCGCAGCGCATGGCACGCTGAGCAGCGTTCGGCATAGCGTACGCTTGGGCTATGTAGCTGTTGGCTTGGCGAATGTCGCCGTTTATATGGGCCACGGCGTCCTTGATCGTGGTCTGGCCTTCGGCTGTGGCGACGTGCAACGGCGGGATCGGGGTCGTCGGGTGGTACGTTGGCAACGCTCGCTGAGCAGCCCAG
>JAMDDF010000036.1:0-3453 GCA_023489205.1 Actinomycetota bacterium
CCCGGGCGTGGCGGCTCTATATGGCGGCGTCGGCCAACGCTTTTGAGGAGGCCAAGATCTCGGTGCACCAGGTCCTTGGGGTGCGCACCGGGCCGGGAGGCAAGAGCGGGTTCCCCCGCACCAGGGCGGGCTGGGGCTAGCGCCAAGGGCGAGGGGGGACACTGCTGGCACGTCACGTATAGCCGCGCCACGAAGTGCTCAGGTGCTTACAACCCGATAGTTTCCGTGGTGCCAGGCGAGGGCACCCCCCGCCTGAGCTACCTGCACCTCCTCGATCACCGCTTCGACCATGAGCGACCAACCGAAAGGCTTGGCTGCGTAGCTTGTGCACAGCGCCCTGTCGGCTACGGCTTGGAGCACCGGCCCATAGGTGGAAGTGGTCGTGGCGAGCACCTCTTCAGGCGCTGGGAGCTCACCGGCAAAGTGCTGGGCTAGGCGCCTGTGGTTGGCGCCGAGCACATGGACTACGAAACGGGTGCCGGGCTTTTCCAGCAGGCCGGCGAGGTCGGACAGGGGGGCGAGCAGGCCTGCGAGGACGCCGGGGTCCCCTTGGGCTAGCAGCACCGAGGACACCGTGAGACCGACCAGTTGATGGCGGGGGGCCACTTCGGCGGTCCAAACGGTGACCGGCAGCACGAGGTGCCCGCGGAGGCGCCGGAGAGGGTCGCGGGCCGTTGGTGGGTCCCCCCAAGGGTCTCCGAAGTGGAGCGATGCCCCGCCACCAGCTCTTTCCTGCTCGGGGCCGTCGCCCTCAGCTGGACCCATCAGGCTGGACCCATCAGGCGTCATCGGGTGGGCCCGGGCAAGGAGATCACTTCGGGAGCGGAGGGCCTGGGGGCGCTGAGCCCGGTCAGCTGGGCAAAGTAGCCTGGCCCGGCGCGCGACTCGGTGTTGGTGCACCCGCCGTCGGCGTAGGACTGGTAGGTCGGGCGTACGGCTGTCGCGCGGTGCGCACGTCCGGTGAAGTCCACTGCTTTGAGACTTGACCAGCGGACTTCTGTAGGGGGGTCGTCGCAGCGCGCGAAGACTTCTGACCACACGACGGGGCTTGCGAGGCCCGTCGCAGGCACCAGAAGGTCCCGAATGGTCGTGGTCGTGCCTGTTGATAGGTCCGTTACTTCGGAGCGCCACGCCCCTAGGCCGGCGGCGCTCACTCGGAACAAGTACGGCCGTCCGGCCGACCAGCGATAGTGGCAGGTGTTGGGCCCGTCTACGTGAGCGAGGTCCGCTTGGGTCCCCTGCAGCTCGCCCCCGGCTGTGGCGTAGCCGCCCCAGTTGACCGCCCCCTGCGGTGCAGCGGGGTGCCACTGAAGGCCGGTATGCCCGGCGCCGAGGTTGCGCCCCCTGTCGACGAAGGATACCTGGAGGGCCCAAAAGTACAAGCGAGCGACCGAGGGCGCTGCTGTCACCTCCACGACGGCGCTCACTTGGGAAAAGGGGCCGGTGTCGGGCAGGAGCCACCACAGGTGGAGCGACGAGGCGCCATTGGCAGAAGGTGGTTGACCGGCCACGCGCTCTTGGCTTCCAGCGACCATCAGCGCTTGTTTCCAGCGGCTGGACCACTTCATTGCTTTGAAGCTACCTGGCCTTGTGCCAGTTGCTACCCCCTAGCCGTTACCCGCTCTGGCACGAACGCTGGCTGAGGCCCGCCCCCAGTTCGCTTGGGGGTGCGCCTGATGGCCGAGAAGGCTGCTGCGAGTGCCATGACGCCCATGGACACGTAGAAGGCGCTGTGGAGACCCGAGGTGAACGTGGTTGCCAGGGTGCCGTGGAGCTTTGTCGTCCCGACGAATATGGCGAAGGCGAGCGAGCGGGGGATCGACCTGGACGCGGCGAGGATAGCCACGGAGAAGGAAAAGACCATCCCTATGTTAGAAAACGTCCGCAGCATCCCCGAGGCGATGCCGAACACCTGGGGTTTCACGGCCCTCATCAGCGCCGCTGCGTTGGCAGGGAAAAAGCTGCTCGCACCGACGCCGTTGAGGATGCTCGCGAGCACAACTACCCATAGCCCCGTGCTGACCGAGAGGGTCGCGAACCACAACAGGGCGAGCCCTTGCAGGGCTAGGCCAACGGTCGCGGGAAGGACTGGCCCCAAGCGGTCAGTGAGCTTCCCGGCCAGTGGCCCGAACACGCTGCCCACGAGGTAGCCAGGTACGAGCAACGCGGAGGCGTCCAGCGGCGAAAGCCCCCGTGGACCTTGGAGGTACATGATCAAAAGGAACAGGACTGCGTAGTTGGCCAGGCCCTGGAAAAGTGCGGCCAAAAGCGTCGGGCTCACGCTGGGGAGCGCGAGGAGCGAGAGGTCCAGCATGGGGGCAGCTCTTTTGCGCTCAACGACTACGAAAGCTGCCACCAGGACCGCACCCCCCACTAGGAAGCCGGTCGTCGTGGCGCCGAGGGAAGAGGTCGCGAGCCTTGTTACAGCCCAGAGGACCCCGAACAACCCCCCACCGAGGAGCCCCATACCCACGAGGTCGAGACGTCGTCTCGAGCGTTCGCCTCGGTCGCGCAGCGTCGCTGCCGTGACGATTACGGCTACCAAGCCGATCGGCACGTTGATCCAAAAGATCCAGCGCCACGATATGTAAGTGACGATGAGGCCGCCGAGGACGATGCCGAGGACGGCTCCGATGCTCCAACCGACTGCGTTGTAGCCGTAGGCCTTCCCCCTGCGCTCGGGTGGGAAGAGGTCCGCGATGATGGCCCCTGTGTTGGCCGTCATTAAGGCCCCTCCCACGCCTTGGAGGACCCGGAAGCCGACGATCGCGCCCTCGTTCCAAGAAAGCGCGCAAAGCGCAGAGCCGGCGATGAAGATGACCAGCCCTGCTTGGTACATATGCACCCGCCCGAACATGTCCCCCAAGCGGCCTACCTGGGTGGCCAGCAGGGTGATTACTAACAGGTAGCCGATCACCACCCAGATGACCGATGAAAGGCCCAAGTGGAGGCCACGCTCGATCTCGGGCAGCGCGAGCACGACGATCGTGGTGTCCACTGCGGTCATCAGCAGGCCGATCATGACCACGGCCAGGCCTACTGTGGGGTGCCCAGGTTGGTCCCTCATCTTTCGCCACGGGGAGCTGACGGCCATCGGAGGGGAGCCTAACCAACGGCTAGCGCTAAGCGCGGCCAAGCTAGGCCTATAGCCACCTGGCAAGTTCCTTGCGGGCGAGACGGCGCCAGCTGTGTTGCCAACTGCCACGGCATGTAGCAGCCGTAGACCTGGAAGCCGCCACGAGCTGGCCGGCGACGAGGGCCACTTGCGTGCTGTCGGTCGCCGTGGCGGTGCCGTCGGCGCGAGTGCTGTCAGCGCGAGTGCTGTCAGCGCGAGTGCTGTCCTGACCCGGCGGCGCGGTCGGCCGAGGCACGCCCCGGGCGGCCAAATCACGTAACCACTGCTCGTGCGCCACCGCGTCATGCAGTTGCCCGAGCACGTCTTGGAGCTCGGTG
>JAMDDF010000036.1:3463-4263 GCA_023489205.1 Actinomycetota bacterium
GTGTTGCCAACTGCCACGGCATGTAGCAGCCGTAGACCTGGAAGCCGCCACGAGCTGGCCGGCGACGAGGGCCACTTGCGTGCTGTCGGTCGCCGTGGCGGTGCCGTCGGCGCGAGTGCTGTCCTGACCCGGCGGCGCGGTCGGCCGAGGCACGCCCCGGGCGGCCAAATCACGTAACCACTGCTCGTGCGCCACCGCGTCATGCAGTTGCCCGAGCACGTCTTGGAGCTCGGTGGCCATTAGGGCCGTGGCGGCTGCCGCACGCCCGCTGGAGGCTGGACGGACGACCTGAGCCGCAGCTTCGGCGATGTAGCGGAGCCTCTTTGCCTGGATCCGGACCCTGTGGAGCCCTTCATCGCAAGGTGTGCCTCCAAGGCGCTTCACCGTCCGGCGTAGCGAACCCCACTGTGCCGCCCCGAGGTGCGCCATTGCAGTGGCGGCGGGTAGGTCCAAGTACTGCCAGAGCGCGCCCGGCACCACTTGGGATCTGTAGGCAATGGCTTCGAGAGAGCGGAGCACTTCTAGGTAGCGGTCGGCCGCCATTGCTTCTAGGAGCTTTCGGTGCGCCAGGGCTTGGTCGTGGCGGGCGGCCCCGACCACTTTTTCGGCTGCCGGCTGGTCCAAAGGAGCAAGCTCGGCACACCAGGCTTCGAGGGCCGCCAACCTCACATCCGCGTCGCGCGCCACGCCTAGAGCGCCTCCTAGCCAACGGATCTCCTGGCATAGAGTTTTCAGCCAGCTCTGGGCTGCAGGGCCGACATCCTTGTCAGGCTCTAAGGAAGGCCCGTAAAGACGTCCGA
>JAMDDF010000031.1 GCA_023489205.1 Actinomycetota bacterium
CGGGGGTGAGCGGCGAGCAGCTGTTTGAGGCGCTGCTCGCCGCCCTGGCCTAGCGCCCGTTCAGCGCGAGGAGCCCACGTTGCCCGCGACGGACCTCGGCAAGGCCGCTCGACCTGCCTCGAGACGGGCGACTGGCACCCTAAAAGGTGAGCACGAAACGTAGTCGAGCCCGATCTCGTTGAAGAAGTGGATGCTGTCGGGGTCACCGCCGTGCTCGCCGCACACGCCGATCTCGATCTCGGGCTTGGCCGTGCGGGCTGCTGCAGACGCCATGCGTACCAATGCGCCGACACCGTCTTTGTCTATGGTCTCGAAGGGGGACACCCCGAAGATCCCGAGCTTCATGTAGAGCGGGAAGAACGAGGCCTCGCAGTCGTCGCGCGAGAAGCCCCAGCTGGTCTGCGTCAGGTCGTTGGTGCCGTAGGAGAAAAAGTCGGCGGCCGTTGCGATCTGGCCGGCTGTCAGACAAGCCCTCGGCAGTTCGATCATGGTGCCGATAATTTTTTCCAGGTGCACCCCGGTCTCTTGCGAGACGGCTTCGATCACCGCTTCGGCTTCCTCGCGTACGTGCTCAAGCTCCTGCACGGCGCCGACCACTGGCACCATGACCTCGAAGATCGGGTTGCCCCCTGCCTGCCTACGCTGGGCAGCAGCTTCAGCTATCGCCCGGACCTGGAGCTTTATGAGACCCGGTATCGCAAGGCACAACCGGACGCCTCGCAAGCCGAGCATGGGGTTTTGTTCGTGGAGCCTGCGCACGGCCGGCAGGAGCCGCTCGGCTTCGTCGTCACGCTCACCTTTTTGCTCGGCGAGGGCAGCGCGCACAGACAGCTCGGTCAGGTCGGGCAGGAACTCGTGCAGCGGCGGGTCGATCAGCCTTATCGTCACGGGGAGGCCGTCCATTTGCTCGAAGATCTGGACAAAGTCACCCCGCTGGAGCGGTTCGAGCTCGTCGAGGGCGGCTTGGCGTTCCTCATCGGTCTCGGCCAGGATGAGCCTCTCCACAAAGACCCGGCGCTCGCCGAGGAACATGTGCTCAGTGCGGCAGAGCCCTATGCCTTCGGCACCGAACTGCCGGGCACGCTGGGCATCGGCTGGCATGTCAGCATTGGCCTTCACCCCTAGGCGACGGCGCGCGTCGGCGTGGCGCAGCACGCGGGTGACCGACGCGACGAGGTCGGCGGTCTCGATGTCGGCTTTGGCCGCGTCGAAGGTGCCTTCAAAGTACTCGACGAGCGGGGAGGGGACGACCTCCACCTCGCCCCGGTAGACGGCCCCGGTCTTGCCGTCGATAGAGATCACGTCCCCCTCGGAGACGACGGTGCCGTCGGGGGCAGTGAAGTTGCGGGCGACGGTGTCTAGCTCCATGTCCTGGGCTGCCACCACGCAAGTCTTGCCGAGCCCCCGGGCGACCACGGCAGCGTGGCTCGTCCTACCGCCCCGGCGTGTCAGGATGCCCTTGGCGGCAACCATCCCGGGCAAGTCGTCGGGGTTGGTCTCGTTGCGTACCAAGATGACCGACTCGCCGCGCTCGGCCCATTCGGCTGCCGTTGCAGAGTCGAAGACCACCTTGCCGACCGCAGCGCCGGGGCTCGCCCCCTGCCCACTTACGAGGCGAGGCCCCGCAGAGGTTTCGGAGAAGCGGGGGAACATGAGCTCCGCAAGTTGCGCTCCGTTGACTCTGCCCAGGGCCTCGTCCATCCCTATGATGCCTTCGTCGACGAGCTGGGTCGCGATGCGGAAAGCAGCTGCGGCGGTGCGCTTGCCGACTCGGGTCTGCAGCATCCAGAGCTTGCCCTTTTCGACAGTGAACTCGATGTCGCAAAGGTCCCGGTAGTGGTGCTCCAAAGTGGCCATGGTGTCGAGCAGCTGGCGGTAGACAGGCTGGTTTAGCTCCTCCAGCGCTTGAAGGGGCACCGGGTTCCTTATGCCGGCGACGACGTCTTCACCTTGGGCGTCTTGGAGGTAGTCCCCATAGACGCCACGGTTGCCAGTGGCTGGGTCCCGGGTAAAGGCGACCCCGGTGCCCGAAGAGAGCCCGAGGTTGCCGAAGACCATCGATACGACGTTGACGGCCGTCCCGAGGTCCTCGGGGATCCGTTCCTGGCGGCGGTAGACGCGGGCGCGCTCGGTGTTCCAGGACTCGAAAACAGCCTTTATAGCGGCTTCAAGCTGGTCCCGAGGCTCGGTCGGGAACTCCTTGCCGGTTTCGCGCCTGACGATCGCCCGGTAAGTAGCCACGAGGCCCCTCAGGTCTTCTACTGCGAGGTCCAAGTCCGAGGTGGCTCCCCTTTTGTCTTTGAGCTCGCTGAGCGCCTTTTCGAAGAGAGCGCCGTCGGCCCCCATGACGGTCTTGCCGAACATCTGGACCAACCGTCGGTAGGAGTCCCACGCGAAACGTTCGTCGTCGGCCTGCTTGGCGAGCCCGTACACAGAGGCGTCGTTCAGGCCGATGTCTAGGACCGTGTCCATCATCCCTGGCATGGAAAATTTGGCGCCACTGCGGACAGAGACGAGCAGGGGGTCGTCGGGGTCGCCCAGGCGCTTGCCCATCGTGCGTTCTAGCCGGGAGAGGTGCTCTTCGACCTCAGCCCCAAGGCTGGTCGGGACATTTCCCGTGGCCAGGTACTCCCGGCAGGCCTCGGTGGTGATAGTGAACCCTGGGGGGACGGGGAGACCGAGGTTGCTCATCTCCGCGAGGTTTGCCCCCTTTCCCCCGAGCAGGTCGAGCATGCCGCGGTTGCCCTCGGCAAAGTCGTAGACGTACTTGGCCATCTGGGGCCCTCCTTATTCTGTTGTTATAAGCGCAAGTGTCGAGCCCCAGGGACCTTTGGGTTAGAGGCGAAAGGCCCTCACAAGGGGGACCAACTGCCTGTTGCGGGGGTGTTAGTGTGGCACTGTGCCGAGAGCTAGGGGGGACGCGCCCCCAAGTACCGGCGGCCTTGGGGGCGCGCCGAGGGGAGGGCGCCCCGTGGTTAGTAAGCAGGGCGCCATTAGCGTCCAGCAAGGGGGCGACGCCTCAGTCGTCCTTGGGCTTTCGGGGCTGACCGGCACTGTGGTGTCGGGGCCGTCAGGTCCCCTCGAGGGGCGCCTTAGCGATGTCATCGCACGCCTCGGCGGGGAGGGCAGCTCCCCAGGTTGGCACCCTAGAGTCACGGGGCTCGTCGTGGCTGTGGAAGGCGTCGACAAGTTTGCTCATGCCTATCAGCTGTCCGAGCTCGGCTACGAGCGCACGAGGTTGAAGGTCGACCTTGCTTCCCTCGGGCCGTTCGTACGGCGCCCGGGCGAGGTGCTCCTGGGGCGCGACCTGCGTTCGCGGCACTTGATCAACCTTGCTACCGGCCGTCTCGTGCGGGCCAATGACATCCTTATCACGAAGGTGGGGTCGTCGTGGCAGGTGGCAGGCGTGGACACGAGCTCGCGCCCGGTGCTTGGGAGGCTGTTGCCGCGAAAGCTCCGTCGCAGGAGCGGGGGGGGCAAAGTCCTGGACTGGTCCGAAGTGGAGCCGTTTGTCTCTCATGTCCCGACCGCCCGCTTGCAGATCCCCTTCCGCAAGCTCCGCCGCCTTCACCCAGCGGTCTTGGCAGACCTTGTAGAGGCGGCATCACACGAAGAGGGCGAAGAGATCATAAAGGCTGTTAGCGCTGACCGCGAGCTCGAAGCAGACGTGTTCGAAGAGCTGGGTCCCGAGCACCAGGTCGAGTTCCTTGCCAGCCGCTCCGATGACGAGGCGGCCAAGCTGCTGTCGGCGATGGGCCCCGATGACGCCGTCGACCTGCTTACTGAGCTCGACCAGAAGCGCCGCCTCCCGATCCTAGAAAAAGTCCCCGAGCCAGCACAGTCCAAGATGCGCGCCCTTCTCAGCTACAACCCCGAGACGGCGGGGGGGCTAATGAACCCCGACTTTGTGTCGGTCCCGGCCAGTGCGAGCGTTGCCGACGCGCTCGAAGCCGTGCGCGTCTCAACTAGCCCGCCCGAGGCCTCCACGGTCGTGTTCGTAACGGGGGAGGGTGGACGCCTCGAAGGCACGGCTTTGGTGGTGGAGCTGCTGCGCTCGCAGCCGGGGGCCAACGTCGCTGTCGCGACGCGTGAGGGGCCGGCGACCCTTTCGCCTGACGCGGATATCCACGAAGTGATCAGGAAAATGACCGACTACAACCTCGCCGTCGCTCCGGTGG
>JAMDDF010000007.1 GCA_023489205.1 Actinomycetota bacterium
CCTGGTCGGCGAGCGCAAGGAGGCGGCCCGCGACTACGCTGCGGGGCCGATCGCCGGCCTCGCGCCCGGCACGTCGCGCACCCGGGTCTGGTAAGGCCGCCAGAGGAAGGCTGCCAGGCCAAGGGCGAAAACTGTGCGGCCCGCGGCCCGCTAGGGCGTCGGAGGCGAGGCGACGGGGGCCACGTCGCTCCCGCAGTACTTGCACTTGGTCGCGCCAAGGGGCAGGTCGTCGGACAGGCACGCCGGGCAAGTCTTTACCAAAGGCGGGTTGCCGAACACAGTTTGGCCCCGTCGCCGGGCAACGTACCTGTAAGGTACGACGACCGCAAAGTAAATAACGGCCATAAAGATTACGAAGTAGACAATGGCTGAGATGAACGACCCGAAGTCCATGAAGGTCTTCGTGTTGCCGGCCTTGCCTAGTTGGATGCCGAGCCCGATAGAGCGCGACCCCTGGATGCGGTTGAGCAGCGGCCCGATGACATAGGTCGTGAATGCCTCGATCAACCCGCTGAAGGCTAAGGCCACTACGAGGCCAACGGCCATCACGACGACGTTGCCCTGCATCAGGAAGTTCCTGAAACCCTTGAGCAGGTTTTGCCTCCTTGGTACAGCCCTTAGTAGGACCTGCTAATGACATTGCAGCGGTACCGAGCGTATTTATACCAGAAGGCCTACCCAGCATGCGGCGGGTCGCCACCTCGCAGGAATCCTTGGGGAACTACTAGGCTTTGCACAGGGCGCGAAGAACAGCTCGCTGTCGAACAAGACAAAAACGCCTTCGGCAAGCTAAGGCCCACTATTGCTAGGCCAGGCTGTGGCGCAGAGGGCACCTCAGCCCACGGTTCGAGTGCGAGCAGAGGCCCTTGGCCGCTGCCACGGCGCCACTAGCCGTGCGAGCATCACGGCCCAACCTTAGCGGCCACCGTCACAGCGGCCTCGTAACCTGAGGGGCGTGCTCTACCTCCACCGATCGGAGCGGGCGGACATGCTCGTCGGGGTGCTCGGGGACGTGCTCTCCGAGCCCCTCGAAGACCCCATGGCAGCAGAGGTAGTCGCCGTACCCACGCGAGGTGTGGAGCGCTGGTTGGCACAACGCCTGTCGCGGTGCCTCGGCAGGAGACCTAGTCAGCCTGACGGCGTCTGCGCGAACATCGTTTGGCCGTTCCCCGCCGCGCTAATAGGGATGGCCACGGCAGCCGCCGCAGGGGTGCCCGCCGGCCAAGACTGGCTGGCCGTCGCAGACCAAGACCCCTGGCGCCCTGACCGCCTCGTATGGCCGCTGCTCGAGGTCGTGGACGAGTGCTTGGAGGAGGACTTCCTGCGACCGCTGGCCGAGCACCTGAGGGCCGCCTCCGGCGGGACGCGAGAGGGGCAAGCCCCCCGCCGGTTCGCCACTGTTCGTCATCTAGCGGACCTTTACGACCGCTACGGTGTCCACCGTCCCGAGATGTTGCTCGACTGGCTCGCAGGCGGCACAGGGGAGCACCTGGTGGCCCGTGGCGGCACCAAAGCACAAGAGGCTTGTTGGCAGAGCGAGCTTTGGCGCCGGCTGCGCCGGCGGGTCGGGGTGCCGAGCCTCGCCGAGCGCCTCAGCGACGCTCCAGCCAAGCTCGCGGCCCAGCCCGAGCTCCTGCCCCTGCCTAGGCGCCTCTGCGTGTTCGGCCTGACCCGCCTGCCCGCTAGCCACCTGGGAGTCTTAAAAGCTGTCGCCGTCCACCGTGACGTCCACCTCTTCTTGCTCCACCCCTCGGCAACGCTCTGGGACAAGGTGGAGCGCTCCTTCCGGCAGCGCGAGGGCCCTTGCCAGACGCTGGTCACCCGTCGCGACGACCCCACCTTCTTCCTGGGGTGCAACCCCCTGCTTCGGAGCTGGGGGCGCGACGCGCGCGAGATGCAGCTGGTGCTCGCTTCGCATGGCCAAGGTTCAGGTCACCACGTCGAGGTGCCCAAGGCTTGCGCCCCGCTAACCCTGCTCCAGCTCATCCAGTCCGACATCCGAAATGACCGCGAACCACCCGGCGCGCCGGCGGGGGAAGCCCAAGACATGCGGCCCCTGCTCGAGAGCGCCGACAACAGCCTCCAGGTGCATGCCTGTCACGGGCGCGCTCGCCAAGTCGAAGTGGTTCGAGAGGCGGTGCTCCACCTCCTCGCCGCTGACCCGAGCTTAGAGCCGAGGGACGTAATAGTCATGTGCCCCGACATAGAGCTGTTCGCGCCCCTCGTGAGCGCAACGTTCTCCACCGCCTTCCCCGAGCGGGGGCCCGAGCTTAGGGCGCGTCTGGCCGACCGCTCCCTGCGCCAGACAAACCCGCTCCTCGCAGTCGCCGGCCATTTGCTCGACCTGGCCGCGAGCAGGGTAACCGCTTCCCAAGTCCTCGACTTCGCATCACGCGAGCCGGTGTCGCGTCGCTTCGACCTCGGGGACCAGGATCTCTCTCGCATCGAGGAATGGGTGGCGCGTACCGGCACGCGCTGGGGTTTCGACGAAGCTCACAGGCAGAAGTGGCGCCTTGGCGGCTTGGGTGGGCTGGCCACTTGGCAGAGAGGTCTCGACCAGCTATTGGCTGGCATCGCTATGGGCGGAGCACGCGAGCCCTTCGGGGGCGTTCTCCCCCTCGACTACGTGCCTAGCACCGACATTGCTTTGGCCGGGCGTTTTGCTGAGCTGGTGGCCCGCCTGCGCTCCACGCTCGAGCCCTTCGCCGCTGCTCACCCAGTTGCCGAGTGGGCCCGCTTGCTGATAGAAGGGACCGAGAGGCTCGCCTGCGCCGGGCCAGGCGATCAGTGGCAACACGATCAGCTCCGGCATGTCCTTGGCGAGGTGGCCCAGCCCACGCTGGGGCCGCGCACCAAGCGAGGACCCCTGGCCCCACCCGCGACTGCAACGGCCCCTCTGCTAGCACCGCTCGAGCACTCCTCAAGCCCTCCGTTGGACCTCAGCGAGGCGCGTGACTTGCTCGCCAGCAGGCTGCGAGGCCGCCCCACGCGAGCCAACTTCCGCACGGGGGACATGACGATCTGCACCTTGGTGCCCATGCGCTCGGTACCCCACCGGGTTGTTTGCCTCCTAGGCCTAGACGACGGGCTCTTCCCGAGACCAGCCCACCAAGACGGCGACGACTTGTTGTTGGCAGAGCCGCGAGTGGGCGACACAGATGCGCCGAGCGAGGACCGTCAGCTGTTACTCGACGCGCTCATGGCGGCCAAAGACCACCTGGTGATCACCTACGAAGGCCGTGACCAGCGCCTCAACCGCAGGGTCCCCCCGTCGGTGCCAGTGGCCGAGCTGCTCGACCTCGTGGACCGCACCGTGCGCCACCCTGACCCCGCGAAAGCCGCGCGCGACCTGGTGACCGTCGAGCACCCCCTCCAATCTTTCGACCCCCGCAACTACACCCCGGGGGAGCTCTTCGGGACCGGTCCATGGCGCTTCGACGGCCTCAACTTGGAGGGGGCGCGTTCGCTCTCTGGCCCCAGGCACGAAACGGCAAGGTTCCTGAGCGCACCATTGGCACCTCTCAAGCGCAGCACACTACAGCTCCGCTCGCTCGTGCAGTTCCTCGAATTCCCAGTCCGGGCCTTCTTGCGAGAACGCATCGGCTACTACGCCCAAGCTAGGACTGAACACCTCTCAGATAGCATCCCCCTTGACCTCGACGCCCTGGAGGGTTGGGCGCTCGGCGACCGGCTCCTTTGTGCAGTATTCGCCGGCTCCAGCGCCGAAGAAGCCCTCGAAGCTGAGAGGGGCCGGGGGCTCTTACCGCTCGGCCAGCTCGGCGAACAAGCCCTGCAAACAGCTCTCTTAGAGGTCGCCTCGCTCTTCAGCGCTGCCCAAAAAACGGGGGCATTCACCCAAGCGTGCGTACCAGTGGAAGTCAACGTGGGCCTGCCAGACGGGCGTCGCATCGTCGGCACGGTGCCAGAAGTGCGCGAGGGCATCATCACCCATGCCACGTTCTCGAAGTTGCGCCCCAAACAACGCCTCCAGTCCTGGGTGCAGCTCCTGGCCCTCTCCGCCGCCCACCCTGAGCTCGCCCCTTCGTCGGTCAGCATCGGGAGGTCGGAGACGACCAAACCAGGCGCTCCCCGCAGCTGTACCCAGCGGTTGGCCCCGCTCGCAGGAGACGAGGACAGCATTGCCCTGGCCGCTCTAGAGGAGCTATCGGTGCTGGTC
>JAMDDF010000089.1 GCA_023489205.1 Actinomycetota bacterium
GAGCGTCTGCAGACATGTCGTCGACAACCACCCCGGGCACGAAGAGGAGGTCGTAGATCTCCCCTGTGGGGATCGGGACCCGGTCCAAGACTGACCACGCAGAGCGCGAAACAATGGCTACGGATGCATGATGGCTGTCCTCCTCTCGCCTGCGGGTGCTCTCACCGACGTAAATGAGGTCGTTGTGGACGGCGAGGCCCCTTGTCCAGGACCGGAGACTCAGCCTGCGGAGGAGGCGGTGTGGTGGCTCACGGTCGAAAAGTAGCAGTTCGTTGGTACCAGAGTTGCACACCAGCCAGCCTTCCTCAATAAGCTTCGGGTTGTGAGGAGCGCTCAGGCCGCGAAGAAGTACCTGTCTTGTGTCGAGGCGGAAGAGCAACCCTTCCGGTTCTCGTCCGGGCTCGGCCCACTGCCTGTAGCGGCCACCGCAACGGAAGGCCGTCGCAAAGAGGTTGCCGTCGGCTTCTTCGATGCAGTTAAGGTGCCAAGAGTCCGGTTCCCCCGGGAGGCGAAGAGGTCACTGGTTGCCTAGCTCGAGCGGTACGACGGCATTTTGGTAGCTGGCAACAGCTGTCGGGCCCGAGGAGAGGAAGCGCACGTCATGAATGTCGCCGTAGCCTGTGGTGCGCTTGAGCCTGACATCGCCGCCGACCCTGTAGTCGAGGATGGCCCCGTCCAAGGTGGCGACGTCGGTCAGTTGCAGTGCCCTTATGACACGGTCATCCCCAGCGGATGCGATCCCAGTCGTCGAGATGGCGTCAACCTGGCGAACCTCGCCGCGCTGGACCGCCCAGAGGCCCCCGCCGACGGTTCTGGTGTGGTCGACCGTGGAGGACACAAGCAGCGCAAAGCCGCCCATTGGGGCAACAGTACACGGCTGGAACATCACGAAACCGAGGTGCCGCACCAAGCGATGGCGCCGCGCAGAAGGCTTACTTCTGTGCTATGCATGGCCAGCGTGCTCGGCACGTGCAACTAAGGTAGTATAAAGGTGGAACTCGTAGCGTGCACGATCGTAGCCCGTAACTACTTGCCGGCGGCTCGGGTGCTGGCAAAGTCCTTCTTGGTGCACCACCCCGGCGCAAGGTTCACGACGCTCGTCGTGGACGACCTAAGTGGTGAGGTAGGCGCGGGCGACGAGCCTTTCACGGTGCTACGCCTCGGAGAGATCGGCATCGAGCACGACGAGGCCCTGCGCATGGCGATGATTTACGACGTTATGGAGCTTTGCACTGCGGTCAAGCCTTGGCTCCTGCAACATCTGCTGGATGAGGGGGCCGGGGTGGCCATGTACATCGACCCCGATATCAAGGTTTATGCACCGCTGGACGAAGCCGCCCAAGCTGCTGTTAAACAGGGTATTGTCCTCACACCTCACGTCACGCGCCCAATGCCTCGGGACGGGTTCAACAAGTCCGAGACCGAAGTCCTTGGCTCAGGCGTGTACAACCTCGGTTTCATAGCCGTATCGCCGCCCGCGGGCGAGTTTCTCTCCTTTTGGATGGAGCGTCTGCGTCGCGAGTGCATAGTGGACCCCGAGAACATGCGCTTCGTGGACCAACGGTGGGTCGACTTTGCGCCCTGTATCTGGCCTGTGCATATCCTGCGAGACCCAGGTTACAACGTTGCATACTGGAACTTGGATCACCGCCCGGTTGAACACCGCGACGGTAATTATTTTGTCGGGAATGTGCGCCTGCGGTTCTTCCACTTCAGTGGGTATGACCCTGATGTTCCCTACCTTTTGAGCAAGCACCAGGAGCCGCGTCCTCGCATATTATTGTCTGAGTGGCCGCACCTAGCGCGAATATGCGACGAGTACGGTGTCGAGCTATTGGCCAATGGCTACCGAGAAGACAGAAAAGCTGAGTACGCCTTTGGGCGCCTCGCGAACGGCTTGCAGCTCGACAGGTTCATGAGGCGCCTTTACCGAGATTCTCTACTTGCTGCCGAGCGTGCCGGGAGGGACCTGCCGCCTAACCCGCTCGAACCGGGCAATGCAGACGGCTTCTTAACTTGGCTAACGGAGCCACCCGATGACCGACCCGAAGGGTGTCTCAGCCGTTACCTAAGTGCACTACATGCCAAGCGGGTAGACCTTAAAAGAGCGTTCCCAGATCCCGAGGGGCTCAACTTCGAGGCGTTCGCGAGCTGGGCGCGCCATGAAGTAGGAGAGGGGCGTCTCGACCCGCGGCTGGCCAAGCTTCCAGTACCGCAGGCCGGTAAACAGTTGAGGTCGCGTCTTGCATTTCACCTTACGCGTGTTGAGCGACGACTCTCGGAGGTGCCTATCCCTGGAACGTCCAACGAAAGGGTCAGGCTCAACATGGCCGGTCTGATAAGGCGGCTCGACCGGGCAGTAGAGGGGGCGCCTTTACCCCCCAGCCTGGCTCGGCCGAGGCTTAATGCGACTCGGGCTCTCGGTCGGCTGGAGCGAAGGTTGGCCGCGGTCCCGGTCCCCGGCACAGACAACGAGCAGGTGAGGCTGAACATCTCCCGCTGGCTCGGCCGCCTGGAGAGGAGGTTGACTGTGGGCACTCCCCCACCCACCGCTAGCGGAGAGGTACCCGCGGGCGTAAGTACTGGTGAAAAGCCTTTGCCGGGGATCCGAGTGGCTGGTTACTTGCGTACCGAATCTGGAGTGGGACAGCTGGGGCGGCTGGCGCTCGCAACGGTGAAGAAAGCGGGGATACCCACTTCTACCTACCTGGATACTACGGCGCTGAGCCGGCAAGCCTATCCCTTTCAGCCCTCTGGACCGGACCGCAATGTCAATCTTGTTTGTGTAAATGCCGACGAGTTGCCAAACTTTGCAAGGCGTGCCGGCGCTGCTTTTTTTCAGGACCACTACACTATTGGATTGTGGGCCTGGGAGCTCGAGGAGTTCCCAAACAAATTTGCGCCGGCCTTTGATTATGTAGACGAGGTGTGGGCGCTTAGTAGCTTTGCCAGAGATGCGATCGCGGCGGCGTCGCCCAAACCAGTATATGCCTTCCCTCTTCCCGTGGTAGCTCCAGCGCCTGAACCTGGCGTCGGGAGAAAAGAGCTGGACTTGCCAGAAGGGTTCATCTTTTTGTTCTGCTTCGACCTCCTCAGCATATTCGAGCGGAAGAACCCGCTCGGGTTGCTGGAGGCGTTCCGTAAGGCCTTCGAGCCCGACGAGGGACCCACACTGGTCATAAAAGTGGTGAACGGCGAAATGGAGCCCGCCGCGCTTGAGCGCTTGAAGGTGGCAGCTGCCAGCCGACCGGATGTCATTATCAGGGACGAGTACCTGGACTCTGGTGCCAATGCAGCGCTGATGGCAGCTTGCGATTGCTACGTCTCACTCCACCGGAGCGAAGGGTTCGGTCTCACCCTTGCCGAGGCGATGGCGCTAGGGAAACCAGTAGTAGCGACAGGCTACTCGGGCAATCTCGACTTCATGACGCCGGATACCGCGTACCTGGTCCCGTGGGCCCAAGGAGAGGTGCCAGCTGGCTGCAGTCCCTATCCTGCCGGCGCCCGTTGGGCTGAGCCCGACCTCGACGCTGCCGCTCTTATCATGCGAGAGGTGTACAGGGATCCTTCGAAAGCAGCCGAATTGGGTCGCAGAGCGAAAGCTCATGTCCTCGCTAAACACGGCTTGGAGGCTCGCACGTCGTTTGTGGTAGACCGATTCGAAAGCGCCCAGAAGGCACTTGCACAGCGGCAGACGCAAGCGAGCAATGTGTCGGCAAGGGCGGCTCCGACTGGCTATTCTTTAGCGGACCTAGTAGGGCGGCCCCGGGACCTCAATGTGCCGAGCAATCACCCTCGCGCTGCTCGGCTCTACCGACGTTTGGTTTGGCGTGCCCTTCGGTCTCACGACGACCACGATCGCGAAGTACACGTCAAACTCGGTACCGGTGTCGATGAGTTGTCAACGGAGGTCCACCGGCTACAAGCGGCCTTCGAAAGTGCAGCAAAGACCCAGTCTGCAACGGAGACTGCACTTCGGTCCGACCTAATGACACAGCGCGAGCAGCTATTCCAACTGAGTTCCTCGCTCGCGCAGCAGGCTTCTCGCCTCGACGCACAAGGGGCTCGGGTTGACGAACAAGCGTCGCGCTCGGACGGGTTGGCGCATCGATTGGACGAGCACGT
>JAMDDF010000129.1 GCA_023489205.1 Actinomycetota bacterium
CTACGGCGCAGATGTGGTTTTGCTGGACGCGCGTAGCCCCGGGTCGGGCAAAGTGTTCGATTGGGCATTGGCCGGGGACCTGCCCGATGGCCAGCGCCTCATGGTGGCGGGGGGCTTGACGCCGGCCAACGTCGCTGCGGCCGTGACCCAAGTGAGGCCATGGGGCGTGGACGTGTCTTCGGGCGTGGAGGCTTCGCCCGGTCACAAAGACCCGATGAAGTTGAAGGCCTTTATTGAGGCTGCCAGGCGGGCCGAGGCTGGGCTACTGGCTGAGATGGCAGCGGGCGGGGCCGTCGAGGCTTCCGGGGTTGGGCCATATGACTGGGCCGAGGACGAATGAGCACCAAGAGACCGAGGAGTTGGGCATGAGCGGACAAATGGAGGGTGCCATGGCGCCACGAATTAGGGAGCGCCATAGGTGATGGGAGCGCCAAAAGTGATGGGGGCACCGGACGAGACCGGGCGCTTCGGGAGCTTTGGGGGGCGCTTTGTGCCTGAGGCTCTCGTGCCTGCATGTCAGGAGCTCGAGGACGCGTTCCGAGCTGCCTGGGCGAGCCCGGTGTTCCGTGAGCGCTACCACTCTGTCTTGGCTGACTATGCCGGTAGGCCGACTCCGCTCACTGAGTGCCGCAACCTCTCTGAGCGCCTCGGCGTCCGGGTCCTCCTAAAGCGCGAGGACTTGAACCACACGGGTAGCCACAAGATAAACAACGTGGTCGGCCAGGGCCTGCTCGCGCTTGAGATGGGCAAGGGCCGCCTGATCGCCGAGACCGGGGCGGGCCAGCACGGTGTGGCGACAGCGACGGCGGCGGCTCTGTTTGGCTTGGAGTGCACCGTGTACATGGGCGAGGTCGACATGGAGCGCCAGGAGCTCAACGTGTTCCGCATGAGGCTTCTCGGGGCCGAGGTCCGCTCGGTGCGTTCAGGTAGCCGGACACTAAAGGACGCGGTCAACGAGGCACTTCGCGACTGGGTTGGCACTGTGGAGTCGACCCACTACTGCGTGGGCTCTGTCATGGGGCCCCACCCTTACCCCTGGATGGTCCGCGAGTTCCAAGCGGTCATCGGCCAAGAGGCGAGGGAGCAGTGCGAGCGGGTGCTGGGCGGCCCACCCGACGTGGTGGTCGCCTGCGTAGGTGGCGGGAGCAATGCGGCGGGGACGTTTTCGGGGTTCGTCGGCACGAGCGCCCGGCTCGTGGGCGTGGAAGCGGCGGGGGGTGCGGCACTAGGGCCCAGGGGCGTGCCCGGCATCCTCCACGGGATGCGTTCGTTCCTACTCCAAGACGAGTTCGGCCAGATCGAGGAGGCCCAGTCGATCTCCGCCGGCCTGGACTACCCCGGTATCGGCCCAGAGCATGCCCACCTGGCAGAGGTCGGCCGTGCCGAGTACTCGTCGGCGACCGACGCTGAAGTGCTTGAAGCCTTGCAGCTGCTGGCTAAGACAGAGGGCATCATCCCCGCCCTCGAGCCTGCGCACGCCATTGCCTGGCTCGTGCGGGCAACGGCGAGCGGCGAGGTGCCCGCTGGTTCGACGGTACTGGTCACGATGTCAGGTAGGGGAGACAAGGACGTAGAGCACGTGATGTCGCTGTTGGGTGCCCGGCGCGCTGGGGAGCTTGTGCGATGAGCGAGCCTTGGCGCCGAGCGCCCGTGCCTGCGCAGCGCCAAGGGCCGCCGGATCTCGAAGCGGCCCTGCGGGCTGCACGCGCTGAGCACAAGTTGCTCGTGCCCTACGTGACGGGGGGCCTGCGCGACGATTGGGTGGAGATCCTGGAGGCCTTGGCCGGCGCTGGGGCGGACGCCTTGGAGGTAGGCCTTCCTTTCTCGGACCCGATGATGGATGGCGCAACTATCCAGGAGGCTTCTCACCTGGCCCTCGGGCGGGGTACCACGCCGGCTTCAGTCCTGGCGCAGCTGCGGGGGCTAGACGTTGGTGTGCCACTCGTCGTCATGACTTATGCCAACCTCGTCATGCGAGCTGGGACCAAGCGTTTCGCGAGCGAGCTGGCTGCCGCTAGGGTCAGCGGGGCAATAATCCCAGATCTGCCGCTCGAGGAGTCCGGGTCATGGGAGCACGACGCTGCGTCCCAAGGGGTACAGACCGTGCTGTTGGCCGCACCGGTCACGCCCGACGAGCGCCTGGCAGTTCTTTGTGAGCGCTCTCGTGGCTTCGTCTACGGCGTCAACCTAATGGGGGTGACCGGCGAGCGGTCGAACTTGGCCGCTAGCTCGGCCGTGCTGGCCAAGCGGCTTAAGGCCGCGACCGACAAGCCAGTCGTGATGGGCTTTGGGATATCTGGCCCGGCTCAGGCCGTGGCGGCGGCGCAGAACGCGGACGGTGTCGTAGTTGCCTCGGCGCTCATGAGGGCGGCCATCGACGGCGCGTCGCCCGAGGCGCTGGGCGCTCAGGCGGGAGCGATACGCGCGGCCCTCAACACGGTTGCGAACGGGAACTAGGCGAGCAGGCATTTAGGGCGACAAGGTCCCCATGGACTTCCCCTGGTGGGAGCCTATGCGGTGAAGCCGTGGGGGAACTGAGCGGAGAAATCGCCAAGCACGCTGGTCACCATGCAAGGACCCTTTGCGCTATCGAGGTACAGCCCGGGTGCCAGTTGCGGGAGGGCCGGTCTCGCAGTGTTCGTGTCGCTCGAGCATGAGTGGCCGCACGTGGTGGCCACGCCGGCCACCCGAGCTTGCGAGCAGCGCTGGTGGGCCGTCGAGCCAGCACTGGAGGGGCTGGCCGCTGGCGAAGTGGTCGACCGGGTGAGATGGGAGGCGTACACTCCTGTTCCCGAGGGGGCCAAGCTGCTCTGCGCGCTGTTGCGCGTCGCTTGGTGCCGTGCCGCTTCTCGGTGCCTCATGCAGGCGCTACTGCCCCGCTTGAGAGCCGAAAACGTCTACACGCCGATCTTTGGTCACGGGGTTGACGGGGGTTGGCGCCGCGCTGGTGACACTGCAGCGGACTTGGTCGCTGAGTGCTTTGCTGCGATCAGGCGCCACGCCGGTGAAGACCACCCTGACGTGGCGCGCTTGGTCGTGGGCGAGGCAGTGCGCCGCCTCCGGACCGCGCGTCAAGCGGAGCGGCGCAACGAGTCGAGGAGCGTTGTGCTGAGCCCCCTCCAGGCAAGCCGGCTGTCCTGCGGGCTGCTCAGCGCGCGGTCAGAGGCAGAGTGGCTGGCCAGCGCCGTAGTAGACGCACTGCGCGCCGGTCATCTAAGCGCCGAGCAGGCAGCGCTGCTATATGCCACTAGGGTCCAGGGCTTACCGGCAAGCGAGGTAGGCCGACGGCAAGGCATGGCCCCCAGGGCCGTTTACCACGCTTTGTCTACAGCAGAGCGCGCGCTGGTTTCGAGGGCGGCATGAGCACCACCAGTTCGTTCGTCTCCCGCCTTTTCGCGAGAGCGCCTCTTGGTGACCAGCGGGACCGTCACGGCTTTGCTTCTCGCCGCCAGTTGCTTCGCGAGGCCTCCACCAAGGCGGCCCGTCGCCGGGCCGCCACTACCCGGCCCTCCCTTGCCGGCGCACGGTTGTGGGCGGTACCGCCACAAGAAGTTGGCTACCCCCTAGGCAGGGCCCACCCGAGCGGGGTAGAGCTCTGGCCGAGCTGGGAGGCATCGCTTCGCCTTGTCGCCCCGCCAGGCGAGGGCAAGACTTTTCGGGTGCTGGCCCCTATACTGCGCCAGCACCCTGGGCCCGCCCTGGCCACGTCGACCAAGCCCGACCTTTTTGAGCTGACTTCGTGTGCTCGGCGGCGCTACGGCCCCGTGGTCGCCCTCGACCCGGACGCACTTGCCCCTGCAGCGCCGCCTGTGCGTTGGTCGCCCATAGCTGGTTGCCAACGAAGCGAAGTTGCCGAGCGGCGAGCCTCGGCCTTGCTAGCGGCGAGCGGTGACGACGGGGACGTCCAAAATGGGTTTTTCTTTAGGGACTCTGCTCGCGACTTGCTGAAGGCGTACCTTCACGCAGCGGCTATCTCTGGGCTCGGCATCCGGGATGTCTTGGAGTGGTCCCGACGCCCGGAGGACACGACGCCGAGGGAGGTGCTGGCTTCTTCGCCCTTCGCTGCGCCTGGGTGGGGAGATCTGGTCGAGCTCCACACGAGTGGTGCAGCCGAGACCACCTC
>JAMDDF010000144.1 GCA_023489205.1 Actinomycetota bacterium
GGGGCGCTATGCAAAGAGGCTGAGGGAAGATTTCTCCCTCGGTCGCTGTCCCTCCGAGGGAGAAGGCGGCGGGGGACCACCCCCCGTCCTTGGCAGCACCGGGTCGCGTTCGAACACGGTGACGTCGTGGCTCTTGGTGAGAAGGTGGGCGCAGGTAAGACCAGCAATCCCGGTCCCGATGATGGCTATCCGCATGGAGGTGTTCGTCTGCCTTGCCTCTGGAGTGCCGGGCCTGGGTCGGTCTGGTGAAGCCGAGCCCGAGCCCTAGCTGTGTGTTTAGAGATAATTTAGCACTAAAATGGGTTCTGTGCGCGAAGGGCAGTACAAATCACCGAGGGCCCTGTTGCCCACGGGCACATCCCGAGGGGGAAGGGCACACCCGCCCACACCTCTGGCGAGAGCGCTCGACGCACTCCTCGAGGCCACCGTGGTTGGCAGCTTCAGCCGCGTCGGCTATCTCGCCCGCCGGGCAGCCGAGGGATGGGACGACCCACCCAGAGCCGATGGGAAGGTGGTGGTGGTGACCGGTGCCTCGTCGGGAATCGGAGGGGCCGTGGCCTTGGCCCTCGGGCGCCTCGGTGCCGAGGTCTGGGTCCTCGGGCGCGATGCTGGGCGGACCGAGGGGGTTGCCGAGGCCGTCCGCTCGGGGGGAGGACGTGCGGAAGCCTCTGTGGTCGACGTGGCCGACGGTTCATCCGCCGAGGCCTTCGCCGAGCGCTATCGCGCAGTGCACGACCGCCTGGACGGGCTCGTCCACTGCGCCGGGGCACTGCTCGGTGGCTATGAGGTTTCCGGCGATGGTTTCGAGATGACCGTGGCGACCCACGTGCTCGGGCCGTACCGCCTTACGTGGCACCTCGCCCCGCTGCTCGAGAGTACCGGCGCCGCGGCCATCGTCACGGTGTCGTCGGGTGGCATGTACACCGAGCGATTCGACATTGGCCGCCTCGAGATGGGCCCCGAGCGCTACGACGGGGTCAGGGCGTACGCGCGGGCGAAGCGCGCACAGGTGGTCTTGGCCCACGAGTGGTGGCGGCGCTGGTCGTCCCGGGGCGTTGCCAGCTATGCCATGCACCCGGGCTGGGTGGACACGCCCGGCCTGGCAAGCGGGCTCCCCTTCTTCCGCCTCGGCCCGCTCCTCCGTAGGCCCGAGGAGGGTGCCGACACGGCGGTCTGGCTCGTCACCGGGGCAGCGCGGTCCCTCGATCTGGTTGAAGGAGCGGCCTTGGCTCCGACCGGAGACGGGTTTTGGCACGACCGCCACCCCCGGGGCGAGTACTACCTCCCCTGGACGCGTCCCAAAGTGGAGCTGGATGTGCAAGGGCGAAAGCTGTGGGACTGGTGCGCGACGCGCACCGGGGTCGGGAGCGACGATGACCAGTGACGATCGCATCGCGTTGATGGTCTTTACGCGTGACCTTCGTGTCGCGGACAACCCTGCCCTCACCGCTGCAGGCAGGGGGTCGAAGTTGATCTGCGCCTTCGTCTACGACGACGCATTGCGTGCTGGCTGTCCGATGGATCGGCGTCGGATCGAATTCCTCTCGGAGTGTCTCGCTGACCTCGACGATTCCCTCCGGCGGCTCGGCTCACGTCTCGAAGAGCGCAAAGGAAACTGGGTCAACGAGGTGCTCCGGCTCGTCGCTGAGACCGGTGCACGGACTATCCACATGGGCGACGACGTGACGCCCTATGCGCAGCGACGCTTCAGGGGCCTGGAACAGGCCGTGGGACGGACCGCCAAAGTATGCAGGAGCCCTGGCCTCACGATCCTCCCCCCTGGTCTCCTAATGCCGGCGGGGGGTTAGCAGCTGTTGAAAGCTACCTGTCTCTTTGGTATGTGTTGTGATAAAATATGATCCATGAAGCTGAGCGAGTGGGCCCGTAGGCAAGGCATCGGGTACCACACTGCCTGGGCTTGGTACAAAAAGGGCATCCTGCCGGTACCGGCCGTTCAGCTCCCTACAGGGACGATCCTCGTGGACGAGCCGCAAGGCATGCTCCCAGAAAGCGCGGCTATTTACGCGCGAGTGTCTTCTGCTGACCAGCGCGACGACCTTGACGGACAAGTGGCAAGGGTCCTTTCCCATCTGAGCACGAAGCAAGTACCTGTCACCAAGAGCGTCACCGAGATCGGCTCCGGGCTGAACGGGCACCGCCCGAAGCTCCTTCGGTTGCTCTCCGACAAGACAGTCACAATCATCGCGGTTGAGCACCGGGACCGCCTCATGCGTTTCGGGGCCGAGTACGTGGAGGCAGCCCTCAGGGCGAGCGGCCGCCGGCTTCTCGTCGTGGAGCCAACCGAGGTCACAGACGACCTGGTGAGCGACATGATCGAAGTCCTCACCTCTTTCTGCGCCCGGCTTTACGGGCGCCGGTCTGCGCGCAGCCGGGCCAAGAAGGCCCTTGCTTGCGCAGCAAGCGAGACAGGCAGCCCCGGGCACAGGACAGAGGCGGGCTGATGAAGGCCACGTACGAGACCCGCTTACCCGACCGCAGCCTCTACCCGCTGTACGAGGATGTGGCTGCTCTGACAGCGCACGTTGAGCACCGGCTCTACGTCGAGGTCTACGTCCACCACAGGGACCTGAAGGACGTGAAACGGGAGCTCCTGGAGTCTTATGGGGTCACCGGACGACAGTTCAACGGGTTGGCGCGTTCCCTGGCCGGCAAAGTAGCTGCAGCACTGGAGCCCATGAAGTTGCACCGGTCGACCCTGGAAGGGCGCATCACCTCAGCCAAGTCCTGGGTCAAGGAGAAGGAAAAGAAGGTGGCTGCCGCCACCAAGGTGATCCGTACCGAGGAAAAACGGGCCCGTTCGACCAGCAGGCGCACGAAAGCCCCAGACGGGTGTGCTTTCGCCAAAGCGGTCGCCGAGCGCAAGAGGCTGGGAGAGCAGCTCCACCACAAGCGCCGCTACCTGGCCAACCTCGAAACAGACCTGGCCAAGGTCAAAGTCGACATTGAAACAAGCAACCCACGGTTTTGCTTCGGTGGGCGAAAGCTCCTCGGTAAGCGGTCCCACCTGGTAGAGAATGGTTATGCCGCCCCCGACGACTGGAGGGAGGCATGGCACGCCAAGCGGGCCAACCAGTTCTTGTGCCTGGGCTCACACGACGAAGAGTCCGGTAACCAGACCCTCACCTACATGGCGGGCGGTACGCTCCGTCTCCGGGTGCCGCCAGCCCTGGAAGGAAAGTACGGCCATTGGGCCACTTTCACCGCACCTGACTTCCCGTATGGCGGGGACAAGGTCGAAGCCGCCTGGGCCGCAGACAAGCCAGTCACCTACAGGTTCCTCCACCGGCCGGACGGTTGGTGGTACCTGCAAGCCACTGTCGAAGACGTCCCGGCGCCGGTCACTACCATGCCAGAGCTTGGGGCCATAGGAGTGGACCTGAACGCTGACCACGTAGCGCTCGGGGGGCTCGACCGTTTCGGGAACAAGACTTGGGCGAGGAGCATCCCGGTGGTCATTTACAAGCGCTCCCACGCCCAGGTGGAGGCGGCCCTCGGGGACGTGGTGGCAGAGGCCGTCGGAGCCGCCAAGCTCCTCGGGAAGCCGATCGTGGCCGAAAAACTCGACTTCACCGAGAAAAAAGCCCGGCTCAGAGAGCTTTTCGGGCCGAAGTACGCGAGGATGCTATCGGGTTTCGCCTACAAGAAGTTCCTCTCGATGCTCGAGGCCCGTTGTGCCCGTGAAGGCGTAGAGCTCATCTTGGTCAACCCAGCCTGGACAAGCCTCATCGGGCTTGTGAAGTTCGCCAGCGGCTACGGCGTCACCAGTCACCAGGCCGCCGCGCTCAGCATCGGGAGACGCGGCATGGGTGTGCGAAAGAGGTTTTGTAAGTGTACGGACGACGGGCCATGCTCGCATACCCCACGTCCGGTTGGTCTGAGCGAGCGCCTCGCTACCAAGGCCAGGAACGCCCCTCCGTTACCTGCAAGGAACCGCGGAAGGCACGTCTGGTCCGATTGGGGGCGCTATGCAAAGAGGCTGAGGGAAGATTTCTCCCTCGGTCGCTGTCCCTCCGAGGGAGAAGGCGGCGGGGGACCACCCCCCGTCCTTGGCAGCACCGGGTCGCGCTTGTGATGG
>JAMDDF010000006.1 GCA_023489205.1 Actinomycetota bacterium
ATTGCGGTACTTCGGGAGAAAAGGTCACGAGTTTCCTGTGCCTTTCAATTTCGGCGGCCTAAAGTTCTACGGGCACAAGTCTGAGGCCGCAATGAACCGAGCCGAGCGACGCAGACTGGCGCGAGCGGCACGGAAGGAGGCTAAGAGGATAGAAAAACGAAAGCGCTAGGGGACGTAATGTTGGGGATGTTGGTTTTTACGGGCGGCGTAGGGCAGGTTGTATATGACGTTGCCGTTACCGAAGGCCCAGAGCATCCAGGCGTTCTGACCCACTGGGTTGATGGTGGCAAAGGCGAGGCGGTGGCGGGCACCAGGAGGCCGTTGAGGGTGAAAATCCAGACGAACCGGGTTGGTTTTTGAGCGCGCATGTGACATATAGGCCCGGAAGGAAATCGCGGGGCTATGCGCGAGTCTATAAGGGTTCGACGGAGGGGGTAGGGTGGAGCACCACGGAAGAATCCGCGAGGCTGGTTGTTGACGTGCCTTTTCTGCTATACATCGAAAAGAACAGATTCTGTACGACGGCGGGGTCGGGCGCGGCTGGCGCCAGAGTTTTTCAGCAATTCGACCAAGATATCAGTGTGAGCGGAACGCCTGTCAGCAACTTTATTACAGCCGTCATTTTGGGACCGTTCGCCGGTGCCGTATTTGGAGCCCTGCTGAGCGGCACGTTTGTCGTAAAGGTCAGGCCAACGGACCCCGGGACGAAAGTCCGGACAGAGCCGCCAACCCTCATAATCTGGTCAATACTCGTGTCGACCGGGGCTCAAAACAGCAAGACCTCAAAAGGCGATGATGCCTGGGTGCTCCTGGTCGGTGGTCTCATGCTTCTGGTCCTCGGCGTCTTCCTGTACGCCTGCTATGCAATGACGCTGTGGTGTGTTGTTCAAACATGCGCCGCGGTGTGTATCGGGCTCGCTCTTCCGATAGTGTTAATCGCCGCGGCTAACCGGGGCGACCCCCGGCAGGCTGCGGCTTGGTGGACCCTTACAGGCAGCTCCCTAGCTATTGGGGCAATAGGCGCTCTATTTGCACCCGGGTTTGCTTTGTCGCGGATGCCGGAATGGCTACTAAAGGCCGCTGCGACCGCGCCAGGCGCAGGGGTACCCAGTATTCTGAATTTGCCAAAGGCCTTCAACTTCGTAAGTCACCTACCCAATCCACAGCTGGATGTTTTGGCTATTTGCATTCTGAGGTGATGGTCTGACCACCTGCTGTCTCTCGACGGCTATGGACCCGTTGCCGGCAGTCGCCGGACCGACCGGTGAGTCCGGTTTGCAGCGGTTGTTGTCGGTGGCTGCGGGCAAGCGTACAGGCACTGACTGGACGAAGCAGTTGTTCGGACCATGCGATTTGGGCGGCGGATAGCGGCGCTTTGGCTGTACCAGTCGCAGGGTTCTTGATTGAGACATCGTTCTGCTCATCAGCCAATAAATTCGGAGCGGCAGCCACCAGAACGTCGCCGGCCCTCGGTGCCTTCTCTCATCCGGCAGGCAGAGAGAGTTGACGGTGTCAGCTGTTTCTGGTTACGCTATCGGCACGGTTCAAGCCGAATCGTGGGCAAGTTGGCGCCCGTCAGTGCACGCACCGGACCACGTCCGGCACGGCAAAGCCAGTTCATTGGCGAGCCCTCTCTTTCTTCCGGCTCGATGACCTCCACTTGGAGAGCCGGACAACGCGTGCCGTCCCTCGATGCTCTCCAGGAGTTCATCCATGGCAGCCACTGCAGCGCCGACGGCGCAACCCGCCTCCCCCCAAAACCTGCAAACCACGGCCACAGCCCTGTGGACCTTCGTCCATCTCAAGGTCCCGCGCTTCACCTCCGAGGCAGCACTCAAGGTTGTTGAAGACCTCCAGCCGCGGCCAGACGAGGACCCCAAAGCTCTGGCCAAGAGACTGCGCAAGGCGTTGAGCGACGCGGGCGTCTCGCTGAAGCACACGGCGGCGCTGGACGCCGCGTCGCGCATCCTTGGCCACTCCAGCTGGCATGCCTGCAATCGAGAGCCCAATGCGCCGAAGCTTAAGCTCACGGTGGTGGTTAAAGCGCCAGAGGAGCAGTTTTCGAGTTGGCACGAACTCGCATCAAGGCTGGCCGAATGGCTCGAGGCGTGGCACCAGGTCAAGCACACCAAGGTGTTCGAGGTCCGGTTCAGCAGCGACTTCATCCTGGTCTGCGTCCCGGAACCGAAGAAGGACAGCCTCGCCGGTGAGACCGACATGGTGCCGGCTTTGGCCATCAACCCAATTGGCGACGCCAAGGCTTGGCTGACCGAGGCACCGGCGGCTCTCGAGATGGTCCGTCGGCGGCTAGAGGAGACTGAGCGAGCTGTCCTTGACGGAGTGGCCACACTCCTGGTCTGCGGTCGCCACGAACCAGATGTTCTGGCAAAGCTGCCGGCCATCCCGCAGCCCGTCACGCCAGACGACGCCTGCAATTCCGAACTTGTTCTTCTTCGCGAGGACAACGAACTGATGCCGGGCGATAGATTCGAAATCGCCCGTGGCGATGAGATGACATGCTGGTCACAGCTCGAGCTGGCCGTCAAGAAAGAGGCGAAGGGTCAGCCGCTGGAGGTTTCCCTGGAAGATGGCGCCTGGCGCGTCGGTAGGGGACGCTACGTGTGGCAGATGTCGACCCTGCACCCTGAGGACTATGTTCCAGGCCAAGTTCACACGATGCTCACCGAAGCCGAAACCGAGAGGCTTCTGCGGCGCTATCGCTTGGCCAAGCGCATCCTCGGCGGCATGGTGAAGCACCACCACGTCACGAAGCAGCTGAAGTACCTGAGCGGCCCGGAGGACACCTACCGCATCGACCTGCATCGGGTCCTCCACGCCCTGAATGACGCCGGCCACGACTGGGACTCGTTCTGCGTGAAAACCGGCATCGAGCAGGACAAGGTGCCCGAGGTCAAAGTTGGCTTCGTCATGACGCTGGCCGAGCACCTCAAACTGAAGGACCCCAACAAGCTCTTCGCCTCGCCGCTGCGGGCCCAGCTGGCCAAGGCCGTCGATGACACCCTTATTCGCTCGTTGATGTTCCGCGTGGACTTCGTCCGGTACAGGACGCCGAGCGATTTGTTCCCCGAGCAGGTCCAAGGCGTTCGCGACGCCATTGAAGATTTCAGCGCCTCCATCCGTATCCAGAAGATGCAGCAACTAGGGCAGCTTACCGACCCCAACGACCCGTTGCCATACCTCTGCTACGCAGGCGATGGGGAGGAGCTGCGATTGAAGCTCGCGGACTTGGGTCTGGAGATGTACGTCGGCGTGATGCCGCACCTCATTTCCACGGAAGGTGTTGTCGAGAAGCTGCCCGGCATGTGGTCGTACGCCTTCGGGCACGCCATCTACCTGGACATCGACCGCATGGAGGAAGGAGCATGAGCAAGAGGTCGAAGAAAAAGCCGCAGGCAGCCACCGCAGGCACCGCTGCGGCCAATGTCATTGCCATCGAACCGGATACCCTGCCCCCGCCACAGTTCCGCTTGGCCGAGATGCAGGCGTCCGCTCGAACGCACATCGACAACAAGGCATGGGCCGAAATTCTTGCGTTGGGCCGGGTGCCGTTGACGGCTATCCACGAGGACGACCGGAAGTCGGCCGAGGTATGGCTGCTGCGGGCAAAGATTTTTGGTCTCTATCCGCCCGGTATTCGGTCCCCCTACGACCTGGCAAGGGAGGTTCGCGAGGAGTACGAGGGCGTACTCGAGCAGTTGGCCGCCCGCGTTGACGCGCTGCATACGCTGCTGCCCGAGTTCGACCTATACCTCGACACCCAGGGCTGGACGATTGACGGCTGCGCGCAAGCCGTGCGTCGCTTGTCCCGGGCCTGCATGGAGGTGACGAATGTCGATTGGCTACGCAAGCTTCGCGGGCGCGCGCTGCGGCTGCTGAGGGCGCAGGATGGTCTAGACGAGGAGATTTCAGCCGCAGACCAGGCAACACTGGCCGTCCTTCCGGACCTCACCTTAGCGCTCAGCGAAGCCTATGCTGCCGCAGAGCAGAGCGGCGCCCTCGATGAAGAGGGCCGCGCGCTCGTCAACGTGCTGCGACCTGCCCCCGCCCTGACGATGCCTGCC
>JAMDDF010000069.1 GCA_023489205.1 Actinomycetota bacterium
GGGCGTAGATGATGAGCTCGCCCCCGTCGGCAACAACAGCTTCGAGCTTGTACATGGCTTTGCCAGCGGTCCACAGTTCGTCGTAGATCTCCATAGGGCAAGAGATGACACGCCTGTAGGCACGGTCCACCCAGCGCGTGTGCAATAGCCCTGCTTGGTCCACCGATGCTTCCCACGCTTCGGCAAGGGCCCCTGCGTAGACACCTGCGACCCCGTTGCCGTCCCCCGAAGTGTCGGTGACCAGCGCCACAAGGCTGACAGGTGTGGGGACCAAAGACGTGGCTTCGTCGATGAGCGCCCTGACCGGGGTCTGCTTGTGGCCGATGGTCGCCAACACCCCGGAAAGGGCGCCGAGCCAATGCATCTTGTCAATCATCTCGGGGCCAGAGATGCCCGGGAACAGGTACTTGGCTCCCCCGGAGTACCCGGCGACCTCATGAGGGAGGGTCGGGCCAACGATCACGACACGGTCGACCTCAAGCACGCGCTTGTTGACACGGACCAACAGGTCGCCACCCAGTGAAGCGTGCCAGGTCGGGCCGGCTATAGCTCGGAGGCGCTCCTCGTTCACCGACCCGAGCTCAGCCAGAGCGCCAGGGTCGTCCCAAGCGTGGTTGGCGACGCCCGACAGTGCACCCTTGGCCCGACCGGTCATGCCGACGAGGTCGCTGATCTCGGTCTCGGTGAGCGGCGGGTGGGTACCTAGTGCGACCATGACCTCCACGCTCTTGGCCCGGTGAAGCGCCTCGAACACGAGCGGGAAAAGGCGCGACAACCCAATGTTGCGGGTCCTGTCGGGGACCAAGACCAGTGCCCGTTCGCCGGCTACGGCTTCCTCCAGGGCACCAAAGAGCACCTCGGACACCTTGTCCTCCAAGAGGACACCCCCTGGCGGCGCTTCAGTCTCCACCAGGGCTGAGACAACCGTGGTCACAACCAAAGCTTAGTACCCCCACTGGCGCCACTCCCTGCAAGCTGGCCCATCGCCCATCGCCCATCGCCCGTCTTGAGCCGGGCTGGTCTTGCCGTGGGCCCAGTTTGCTTTTTGTTCACCCGCTGTTCATCTCGGGTGCAGCCAGGGTTCGTCCTTCGTTAACCGGGCTCGGGCAGACTGGCCGCGTAACAGGAGTCGTATGGACCGATTAGCCAACGGCACCGTCGAGGTCGACGCGGGGCCACCTGTGGGCTCAAGCAGCGAAGAGCCCCCCGCACCATCACGGGCCCCCGGAGCAGGCCAAGCTAAGTACCTGGGGGCACAAGATGTCGCCGCGGCCTTGGACGAGATCCCCTTGTCCCGTTTCCACAGACGCGCTGTCATCGTCTCTGGGATGGGCTTTTTCACTGACGCCTATGACCTGTTCGTAATCTCGACGGTGGCAGCTCTCGTATCGGACCAATGGCGCCTGACCACGACGGAGACCAGCTTGGTCTCCGGGGCAGCCGTGCTCGGGGCCTTCGTTGGGGCCATGTTATTTGGCCGCCTTGCTGACCTGCGAGGACGCAAAAAGGTGTACGCCGCTGTCGCCGCAGTAATGGTGACGGGCGCGATCTCGTCGGCTCTCGCCCCGGACTTGGCGGTGCTAGTGCTAGCCCGCTTCGTGCTCGGCCTGGGCATAGGCGGCGACTACCCCGTCTCTGCAGTACTTACGAGTGAGTACTCGAACCGCCATGACCGGGGACGTCTGGTGAGCATGGTGTTCTCGATGCAAGCACTAGGCTTAGTTGTCGGCCCGTTGATCGCACTGGGGCTCCTTGAGTCCCACGTCAGCCACGACCTCACCTGGCGGCTTCTCCTCGCCCTTGGTGCAGTGCCTGCCCTGGCTGTCATATACCTCCGGACCAAAATGCCCGAATCGCCCAGGTTCCAGGCAGAAGTGCAGGGCCAACCAAGCCAAGCCGCCAAAGAGCTCGAGGAACTTTACAAAAAAACCCTGCCTGCGCTCGCAGGTCCTGCCTTGGCGCACACTACGCACGCCCGTACTGGCACAGAGGCCAAAAGGCTACGGCTGCTAGACCCAAGGATGCTCAAGCTCGTGCTAGGAACCGCTGGTGCCTGGTTTGTTTTCGACTACGCCTACTACGGCAACACTATCTCGCTACCGGTCATCTTGAAAGGAGTCGACCCAGGGGCGACGGTGACGGCCAAGCTGATGATGTCACTAGCAATGTTCGTTGTCTTCGCAGTCCCTGGCTACGCTGCAGCGGTCCTGTGGATGGACCGCGTCGGGCACCGAAAGCTCCAGTCTTTGGGCTTTGGGGCGCTCTTTGTGGCCTTCGCCGCCATGGCCGCGGTCCCAGTCCTTACGGCGAGCATCGGGGCCTTCGTAGCCATATTCGGCATTAGCTACTTCTTCGTGGAGTTCGGCCCCAACACGACAACCTTCGTGTTGCCCTCGGAAGTCTTCCCCGTCTATTGGCGGACTACTGGGCACGGGGCCGCCGCTGGGTTGGGCAAGCTCGGGGCGTTCGTCGGGGTGTTCGTCGTGCCTGCCCTCGAGGCACACCTAGGTTTGCGCCCAATGCTGGCCATAGCGGCCGTCGCCGCCCTCTTCGGGCTGTTCCTCACGCACCTGCTCCCCGAGCCTTCCCAGATGACACTCGGGCAGATCTCTTCTCCTGGCCACCGACTGGGGCCAGGGCCAGTGGAGGACGGCACCATGAGCGAAGCGGTGAAGGTCGCCTAGCCATCATCGCGACCGGTGCTCGCAAGTCGTTCGATGCGCCGGGCGAGGTTCACGGCGTGGTCGCCCAGGCGCTCGTAAAAGCGGCCCAGGAGCGTGACCTGAGCCGCTACGGGCACCGGCATAGCTGACGCGGCCACTTCAGCAGTCAGACGGCCAAGCAAGATGTCGAGCTCCTCGTCGGCCTCGTCCAACTCCGACGCAACCGGCCCCGGGCCGAGGTAGCCATGGGCCGCTTCGCGCCACATCTCCAAGGCGACATCGGACATGCGTTGCACGATCCCCCGGCTCACCGCTGACATGTCGGGGCCTATGTCGCTCAGGCCCCTCTGCGCGATGTGCTCAGCCAGGTCAGCGCTCCTTTCGAGCTCGCTCAGCACCGACAGGACCACTACGAGCCGCTTGAGACGGCCATTTTCCCCGGCAAGGAGGTCGAGCTCCTCCCAGATCCGCCCGCTGACCTCAGTTGTGAGGGCGTCCACCGACTTGTCCATGGCGACCACCCGACCGGCTCCCTCCCTGTCCCCCGACAGCAGGGCCTCGGTAGAGCTGGCGAGGGCTTGGCTAACGAGAGCGAACAGGAGCAATACGTCCCGGTCCAGAGGGTCCCGGTCCGAAGGGCCCCGGTCCGAAGGGCCCAAAAACCCACTTTCGCCCATGTAACGGTTCTGCCCCTACCCGGGCCCCTCAGCTAGAGCCGCCTGGCCGCTAACTCGGCCCTCTGCTCGGCGAGCCACTGGCACGGAGCCAAGTATGATCGCCACCGCCACAGCACCGGCCAGTGCCGCGTAGCCGTAGGCCCAGTCAGCTCCGAGGCCGTAGAGCAAGCCCATGATGACGTTGCCGAGAGCGAGGCCCACGCTCCTTGCCGCGCTCAGGGCGCCGAAACCCCTACCCGTGCGCCTGCCAGGCCGTAGCACCGACATCAGCGCGGGCTCGACCGTCTCTATAACCCCGAGGGCAAAACCGATGGCTGCGACCCCGAACATAACTGTCACAGCGCCGAGGTGCTCTGCATAGCCCAAGGCAAGCAGAGCCGCCCCGATCACCGAGAACAGGTAGCCAAAGGCACCAAGGTCGCGGAAGCGGTCGGGAAGCTTGGTCCCAAGACGCGGGCCTAAAAAGTAGCCCGTGGCAGCGGAGACGGCATTTAGGAGGAGGAAGGCCCCGATCCCGACGCTCAAGTTGCCCGAGCCTTGGGCAGCAGTGAGGATAGGGAAACCGACGCTGTAATAGGTAAAACCGAACAGAGCGGCCGCAATTAGGAACGGGCCGGTGCCGGGGAGGGCAGGGCCTGAGCGGTCGGGGCCTGAGCGGTCGGGGCCTGAGCGGTCGGGGCCGGGCGCACCCGGTGCTAACTCCTGCTTGAGCGTGCTCACGGGCCGCTTGTT
>JAMDDF010000013.1 GCA_023489205.1 Actinomycetota bacterium
TCTCGTTGTCTTCGGTAGTCGTGCACGACACCAGGCTCGGGAAGCTCGACTTTGGTAGCGGGAGTGTTTTTCACAACCGGCCGCGTGCCGCCCAGGTCGAGGACCGTGATTTTTGAAACCCCGTCCCGGTTGGCCACCAGGGCGACCGCAGTGCCACCCCGAGACGCGAAGACTTCCAAGTCCCCAGATGGGTCCTCGGCAACCACTCGAGGGGCTCTGCTGGCACCGAGGTCGAGGCTCACGACAGCAGCGAAGTCGCGCCCCACGTTGGAGGAGGCCCAAAGCTGCCCGGGCCCCACCCAGGCCGGCGGACCGACCTGTGCCGCTTCGTCAGGGTGAGGGACCAGGGTCCTGGCCGAGCCCGACGCCAGCTCCACGAGCAGGAGGTCAGTGTCCAGCGGCCTAGCGCCGGGGCGCAAAATGCTCACCCAACGACCGTCGGGGGAGAAACCCGACGCTGGCTGGCACCACCCGCCCTCTGCGTAAACGAGGCGCTGGTGGCCGCTAGCGAAGTCGTGGGCCCACAGGTCGAAGTCCACCCCATTGCGGCGGTTGGACGTGAACGCAAGGGCCGACCCATCGAGCGCCACACCGGCCAGGTGGTGACCGAAACGGGTGTCGTTGGTAAGCGCTCTGAGCTCTTCGCGGCTACGGGCGCCGCCGTTTCGCACCTCGTCGAGCTCGAGTAGGAACAACTGGTGGAGCTCGTCTCCGTCTTGGTCAACCTCGATGACCGCTACGCGCTTGCCCGCGACATAGGCGGCTCTCGCCACGGGGTCGGGGAGGTCGGTGAGCTGGCGCAGGTTTCCCGACACCGGCTCAAGCTCGTACAGCTGCATGGTCCCGCTGCGGTCTGAGCGGACGAGCAGCATCTCGTTGGAGACGGGTTCCAGGTCGGCCAGCAGCGTCGAGCGTGCCTCGAGCAGCGCTCGCAGGGTGTCGGTCATGTGAAGCGAGACTAGGCTCCGTCGTCGGCACGCCCGGGTAGCTCAGTGGCAGAGCACCTGCCTTGTAATCAGGCGACAGGAGTTCGATCCTCCTCCCGGGCTCACTATCACCGCATGTCAGCGGCCATGTCTGGTCTTTCTCGCCACTCACGAGTACCAGATTCGTCGTAGCTGCCGTCACCGACGTAGGCGGCGTCGCCAGCCGGCACGCCGACCCTTTCGAGCACGGCGTCGTAAGCCTCCCGTCCGGGTTTGACCACCCCGATCTCATGGGAGAACGCCACGCCATCGACCAAACCCGACAGTGGCCACGACCTCACCTCCAAGGCATGGGTGTTGCTCAACACCCCGATCTTCACGCCCTCCGAGCGGAGGGCCACGAGGGTTGCGACGGTGTCCACCGGGGGATCGAGAAGTGCCCGCCAGCGGGTGACATCCCATTCCCGCTCGACCACGGCCTGTACTTCGGGGCCCATCGGCTTCCCGGCGCCGGCCGCGATCTGCGTCAACCACAACAGTTCCGGTCCGAGGTCCCGAGTGGCGGGCGCCCGGCCCGACTCGAGAAGCGGCTCGAACGAGTCCCAGCTAGTCTTGAGTACCCGCTCATCGATGCCGAGTAGGTCTGCAAGCCAGGTCGTACGGCCACCGCCGCCCGGGAAGTCTCCGGGATGCACGGTGTAGAGCAAGTCGAACACCACCGCCTCCACCCCGCCGAGCGACACGACCACATCATCGCAGCCGGGCGTTTCCAACGACGACGTCGCCGGGCTCAAGCAAACGACGGCGCCGGCCAGGCAGTCCCGAAGACGATGGGCTACTGCGGCGCTCGAACTGCCAGCCCGCGTTCAGCGGCAGCGGTTGCAAGGCGGCGGTCGAAGGTAGTGACGGATCCGTCTGTCTGCTCGGCGGCCAGGAGGACGCAGCAGTCCGGCAGCTTGAGGTTCGTCTCGGCCCGCAGGAGGGCAAGGCGCACGGGTGCGTCCTCGGGCAGATGCTGAGTGCCGATGTGCAGCTGATCGAGGACCGCGATGGCGTGGTCAAGATGGCCGGCCCGGGCAGGTCCGACGAGCACCTCGGCGATCGTGAGGGAGCTGGCTACGAGCAACTCGCCTGCGAAGTCGCTCAGAAGAGACGTAGCCGCCCCATGGTAAGCATCCCTGGCATCCAGGTGGGCGATGAGCACGCTGGCGTCGAGCACGATCACGTGGGCCAGTCCTCGCGCAAAGCGTCGAGGTAGCCCTCGCCATACAGCCCAGTGAGGGTCCCACTGGTACGTGCTACGGCTTCGCGGTACGCCTGGTTGCCTCTCTCCTGGCCCTCGGCAAGGGCGCGGTGACCCTCCTCGAGGAGGTGGAGCAACAGCTTGGCCCGGTTATCGCGGTCCCCGGGCCATCGCCGGGCGGCGGCGTCGAGAGCCCGAGCGACTGCCTCGCTCTCGGTAACCACATGACGAGGTCGAGTGGTTGGCACAGAAGGAAGTGTAACACCTACTGCGAGGGTGCCGCACCTGTGGCCCTCGGCCAACCTCCTACGGGCGCCCATCCGGTGCCGCGTCACCGAACGCAGGTGCGCCTCGCAAGCCGATTCGCACCGCCGACTCGCGTCATGTGCCGATTGACGATCGGCTACCGGGGCGGCCTCCCGGTGGACGGTCGACAACTGCGACTCGACTGCCGCCGTCGCAGCTGAGGTCATGCGCGTTCTGGTGAGGCTGCATCGGTGGTGCCGTGGGGGGCTGCGATGGCGGGAGTGTGTTCGAACTCAGCGACGCTCTCGCCTCCATGCGTCGAGCCCGTCGGCGGCTAACCGAGGTCGGTCCTAGCAGCGAGCGGGAGGTCGGTAACTTTGCCCGAGTAGCGCTCCCAGAAAGGGACGCCGACGTGCTCCGGGATCTGCTGATTGTCGAGCAGGCCCGGGTGGTCATCGAGGTGGGCTTGGCCTATGGCAGCTCGGCCCTGGCCATCGGGTGAAGCACTCCTCTCCCAGGCCGCGCCGCGGGCCATGCACCTGATCATCGACGCCTACCAGGACCACTTTGCGGATGCTGGCTGGCGCGCGGTCGCCGGGGCCGGCCTGAGCGGGGTTTCGCGTTTCCTCAGCGGGCGCTCGCAGCTGCTGTTGCCGCGGTTGGTGACCGAGAGGTTCGTTGCCGACGCTGCCTTCGTGGACGGCAGCCACGTCTTTCACAACGTGTCCGTCGACCTCTACTTTCTCGAAGAACTGGTGCGGCCTTCGGGGCTGGTGGTCCTCGATGACTGCCAGTGGCCGTCGGTGGCGACGGCGGTGCGCTACTTCGAGCTCAACGTCGGTTGGCGACCAGTGACCATGCCCGCATCCACCCGTTTGAGCGCCTGTCGCATGCCCAACCAGCGGATAGACCCTCGATTTGAGGACTTCCAGCCGTTCGGCTGACCCACCCCCGACGTCAGCGCGCTGCGGTGAAGGTCGATGGGGGATCCGCCCCGGTAGAGGCCGCCCACCGCACTCGGTCAGCGCGGGTAGACATTCAAGCGTGAGCGTGAACATAGTGTTCGAGACCCACTCGACGACCGAAGACAACGAGAGGGGAATCGCGACTGGCTGGCTGCCAGGACATCTCTCGGTGACGGGGCGTGACAACGCCAGGGAGCTCGGACTCCGCCGGTATTGACAGGTCGGCGCCGACGAGCGCATATTCGGCGATCTGTGCTGGTCAGGACATACGCCGCGCAGACCAGAACGCGCAGAGAGTATCTCCTCCCTTGGCCGCGAAAATGCGGCACTGCACATCCGATGACAACCCGGCAACGGCCACGGACGGCCGGCGCCGGGGCGTCAGCCGGCCGTAGGCCGGTGCTCTTGTCAGGACGGCGATCGTGCCACACGGACCTTGGCCCCCACGAACCGGGGGCCTGCCTGAAGCGGACTTGGGTGCGTGAGGTCGCCCTCAATGGTCGATCCCCAGGCCCGTGTCCAGCTCGTGCAACATCCCGAGCTGGCGCACTTGCTCATGGTGTAGTACGCGCGCCCAGCTTTGCTGGCGTTCCAGGTCGTCCTCCCGCCGGATGGCCTCGTCCAGCTCGGCCAGGCGGCTTGGCACCTCGGGGTGCTCAGCTAGGAACGAGCCCCTGGCCACCTGC
>JAMDDF010000032.1:0-2098 GCA_023489205.1 Actinomycetota bacterium
CTTGGCGCCTCGGCGCCCGGGCTGGCATCGCACGCGGCGCACAGTTGCGAGCACGGTCGCATCTTCGCCTTCTTTGAGCTGCGATATGGGCAGCTGGGTGGTGCGGTCAAGGTAACGGCGTGGGTAATGGGTGAGTAGCCCTAGGAGATCTGTGACCCCCATCTCAACCAGCGCGTCGGCGCGTGTCTTTGGCCCCTTGTGGGCGCGGCCGGTCTTGACCTGCAGCCCTGCGCAGCCAAGCACCGAAAGCGGCACACCAGCCAGCTGCTCCAGGCTCCTCAACTGGCGCTCCTCACAGGGCCCAGCCGCCTCACTCCAAGGACAGGACATAGGAGTAGAGAGGCTGGCCCCCATGGTGCACCTCGGCGCATATCGCCGGGTGCCGCTCCGAGAGCCACTCGACAACCCGGCGCGTCCCAGCTGCGGTGGCACCTTCGCCCTCGATGAGGGTAACCACCTCGTAGCTCGCCTCCGGGGGGATCATGGCAGCCAACAAGGCGATGGCTGCGTCCGCGGCGCCCGCAGGTGCAGGGGCGACCGCCTTGACCTCCTGGCGGGAGATCCCGAGCCAATCGCCCTTGTGGACCGGCCCCACCGCCGTCGTGGTGTCGCGCGACGCCTGGGCTACTTCCCCTGTCACCACCCGGGCGGCAGCCACCCCCATGGCGTCCGCGTTGGTATCGACGTCGGACTCTGGGTCGTAATCAAGCAGGGCAGCAAAACCTTCGGCGATCCCCCCGGTTGGCACAACACGGACCTTTTTTTTAGAATTGGTAGCGGCCTGGTGGGCCACGGGGACAACGTTGGCGTTATTGGGCAGCACCACAACCTGCTCGGCAGGCGCCTCAGAGATGGCTTGGAGGATCTCGGCCACCGAGGGGTTGGCGGACTGGCCTCCCGTCACGAAATGGTGCACACCAAGAGAGCGGAAGATCCGTTTGACGCCTTCCCCCGTGCACACGGCGACGACCGCCGTAGTGACGGGTTCCTCGGTCGGCTCCAGCTGGGCACCGGAGGCTTCGGCCTCGCGCACCCAGCGCTCCTCTTGGACCTGCTCAGCCAGGTCCGTGACCCGGATCTGACGGGGCCGTCCTATCTCGATCGCAGCCTCGATCGCGGCGCCTATGTCGCCAGTGTGGATATGGCAGTTGTAGAGCTCGTCGCCCCCCACGATGACTACGGAGCCCCCGCAACCGGCCCACACCTCCCTAAAAGCCGGTATTGCCTCATCGGGCGCCTCTAGGAAGAACATAACCTCATAACGCAGGTCTTCCACTCCCCCGCCCCGCGTGCCCGCTCCGCTGCCATGGCGCTCGTCACTGGCCAAAGGGCCACGGCTTGGTTGCAAAGCAGCCCGGACGGCTTGGGCAAAGCCATCTTGTGGGCGAGAAGAGGCTAGCGGGAGCTCCCTGCCTTCGGCCACGAGCAAAAGGCTGTCGAATAGCAACAACAGCCCTGCCCCTCCCGCGTCGACAACACCCGCAGCCTTTAGCGCCGGGAGCTGCTCAGTAGTGCCCGCCAGCGCCTGAGCGGCCGCCTCGCGGGCCGCCTCCAACATCTTTGTCAGGCGCTGAGGCGCTGGTCCCGGAGCACAGGCCATGTCCTCGGCCGCCCGGGCAGCTGCCCGGGCGACAGTCAAGATGGTGCCCTCCACAGGGTTGCTGACCGCAGCGTAGGCGCTCTTGGACGCGCGGCTCAGCGCCTCAGCCAGCTCCTCGGGGCCCAGCCCCAAGGAGTGCTCCCGGGCAACGCCAGCGATACCACGCAGCACCTGGGACAAGATGACCCCCGAGTTGCCTCTGGCTCCCATAAGCGACCCGTGCGCCAACGCCTCGGCTACCGCTGCCATGTCGAGCCCGGCCTCGGTGCCAGTGCCGTCGCCTGTAAGGCTGCCCTCGCCCCCAGAGCGGTCGCGTCTAGAACGGGCAGCCAGGTCCAGCTCGCCGACCACGGCGTCCAGGGTCAAGGCCATGTTGGTACCCGTATCGCCGTCTGGGACCGGGTAAACGTTGAGGCGGTTGATCTCCTCCCTATGCTCGCTTAGAGCCTCCCTATAAGCGCGCAGCACCCGCTCCAGGTCACCGCTCGACATTGCCCC
>JAMDDF010000032.1:2108-4046 GCA_023489205.1 Actinomycetota bacterium
CGCCCCAGCCGACCCCGTCATCCAAGTGACCGACAAAAGTACCGAAAAGACGGTGAAAACGGCAAAACCTAAGTTGTACATCTTGACCCTGCCGTACATGTCGCCCGCTCCGACCACCAGGCTCTCCAGTTATGGGCCCCATGGCCCTCCAGTTATGGGCTCTTTAGTTACAAGGCCTCGACTTGGTTACAAGGTCTCCACGTGCGAGGTCTCTTCTGTCCCGGCCAGGGTACTAGGTCAGGGCCATCGGGCCTGCCCCGGCCAATCCAGGTGCCGGCCCCAGTACCGCTCGTCAGCTGCTATCGTTTAGCACTCGTGGCAGGTGTGTGCGAAGTATGTGGCCGTCGGCCCTCGGTAGGAATGGCGATCAGCCACTCGCACCGGAGGACCAAGCGGCGCTGGTACCCCAACGTCCAGCGTGTGCGGGCGCTCGTCAACGGCTCACCGAGGCGTCTGTACGTGTGCACCTCGTGCATCCGCGCCGGCAAGGTCTCAAAGGCAGCCCGCTAGCTCAAGCGCTCGAGTAAAGGCGCGTTCAGGGGAGGGCCGACAGTGCTCCCCGTATCTTGTCTATGCGATGTTCGACGTCCGCGAGGAACTTGTCCAGTTCGGCGCGCTTGGCCTCCACGGTCGCGCGCAGGCCCTCGTGGAGCGCTAGCGCCTCTCTCAACAGCTCCCCGCGCTCGTCGGCGGCCATGGCCTCGTCGCGAAAGCTTTGCCTAATTTGAGCCACACGGTCCTCGTGCCGGAGCACCACCGCGATCTCGTCCAGGTTGAGCCCAAGAAGGTTCTGCAGTTCGCGGATGAGGCCAACACGCTTTAGGTCTTCCTCCGAGTAGCGCCGCATCCCCCCCGGTGTCCTCGCGCACGGGGTTAGGAGCCCGAGCTGTTGGTAATAGCGAAGTGCCCGCTCGGATATGCCCAGCGCGGCTGCTGCCGCGCCGATGCTCAAAAGCTCTGCCCCGCCCTGCACCTGGCTTGGCCCGGCGGGCACTTTCCCACCAACGCTCCCCGTCACACGCCCCGTGACCCACTGGTGGTCTGTGCACCAGGCCCTGAGCCGCGCGCCAAAGCGGCGTCGGCCGCGCCCGCTACCGGCCCAGTGACGGCCTCCTCGGCACCAAGGGAGGCCTTGGCGGCGTTCACACCAGGCCCTGCCCCAAGCCCAGTCGCCGGCTCCTGGTGCACATAGCGCCTCCCGCGCGCCGCGCTGGCCACCACGGCGACCATAGTCGCGCCAGCAGCGAAGTCGAAGGCCAAACCGAGCCCATGGGCAAAGGGCTGCTCGATCAGCTTGGGGAAGAACGAGCGGCCCGTTAGGTAAGCCACCTGCGAGGCCTTCAGGTGCTGGAGCACGTGGAGCGGCGTTAGCAGCTCCTGGACCGGGTTATAGCCAAGGAACGCAGAAAAGAGGCTGCCGATCGGAGGCTCGCTCGCCACAAGGTGCGCTGCGCTGGCGGGCACGCCCTGGGCGCGCAGGCCCGCGAACATGTGGCTCGGCAACGAGGCGGCGAGCCCTAGCGTGACGATCGTGAAGAACAGGCCCATCGACAGCACGGTGGCCGAGTTTTGGAACGTGTTGAGCATGCCGGCACCGGCGCCGCGTTGGTCCGGGGGCAGGCTGTTCATCACCGACGCCTGGTTGGGAGAGAAAAACATGCCCATACCGAGGGCAAAGACGAAGATGAGGACGGCAAACCACACGTAGCTGAAGTTCATCGGGAGCAGCTCGAGGAGCACGAAGGTGGCCCCGCTCACAGCCAAGCCGGCCGTCGCCAGGCCCCTAGCCCCGAGGCGGTCGGACAAGATACCCGAAAGCGGCCCCATGACGAGGAAACCGGCGGTGAAGGGCAGCAGGAAAATGCCCGCCCACAAAGGGGTCTGGCTGAAGCTGTACCCGTGCTGAGGGAGCCAAATGCCCTGCAGCCAGATGATCAA
>JAMDDF010000015.1 GCA_023489205.1 Actinomycetota bacterium
CGAAAGCCAACTAACAGATAACCCGGACGCGGGAGGCCCGGGTCGCAATGTCGGTTCTCCAGCAGTGCCGGGGCCAAGTGGGATGATCCTCGTGGGCGAGCCCTACTGGCGGCTCGAGCCGCCTGACCAGACCACCGTTGAAGGCTGCCATGCGACGACCAAGGACGATTTCCTCCCACTGGCGGGCCTGGTCGAGCCCTTCGGCCAGCTCGGCTTTGACGTGGTGAAGATGGTGCTCGCCGACCAGGACAGCTGGGACCGCTACGTTGCGCCGCAGCGGCTCAACATCCGCCGACGGCTCGATGCCAACCCCGATGACGAGCTGGCCGCCGAGCTTTGTGCCGAACTGACGACCGGCGCGGCACGACACGCCCGCTACCAGCGCGAGTACCTCGGCTGGGGTGTTTTCGTGTTGATGGCCCGCTAACGACGTCGTCCAGGCAACGGCGCGGGGCCTCGAACCAGGAGGAGTTCAGGGAGCTGATCGACAGGCTCGTCCGATCATCGCGGGAGTGTCGGGCAGCGGGCGAGGCCATCGACCCGCAGGAGCGCATCAGCCGGCGTCGTGCTCCCGTGGCGGCGGCTGCTTCATATAGCCGGCTGAACCCCGGCTTCGCACATAGCACACGTCCGGAAATCCGCTGGATTTCAAGCAAGAAGCCGTCGCGGACGGCACATATATCGCGGTTCACGGAACCGTGGCATGCTCCAGCTCCAAGACGATCTCGTCGTGCACCGGGATACGGAAGAAGCCGAACACGGTATGGCCGGCTCGAGGTCGCGGCGGGCTTCGTCCACCGCTCCGCAACGGAGCTGCGCGAGCCGGAACCCTCGACGCTGCTAGAAGCGAAGAGCGTCCAGGTTGTCGTTGGTGGTCACCAGCCACACCCGCCTCCCGCCAGCCCTCTCGACCACGGCCGCGAGCAGCGCCGTGCCGATCCCGCTATGGGGCTCGGTCGTCTGGAGGTAGACGACCTCTACGCCTTCGTCGAGCGCTAGCGACCGTCGCGTCTAGATGATGTCCGGCGAGGAGCCCGGGCAGGCGTCTGGTATCGATGAGCACGTTGTCGTGGCGTTCGTCGTCACGGCGCCACGATCCGTCCTGGTCGTGGACGAACACCGCCATCTGCTTACGAAGCGCGTCGGTGAGGGCGAGGAGAACTCGGTGATGACCGAGTGCGAGTTCGTGCCCCCGCCGCCAAGGGCTACCGAGGCGGAGGGAGAGGGATTTGAACCCCCGGGGACTCGCATCCCAAGGCTTTTCAAGAGCGACCGTTGCTGTCGTTGCCTTGGGCCGATGTGGGCATGAGCTGCGATAACGCGAGGACCGAACGGCCCAGATCGGCTCCCGTCGGCTCGCTGCGGCTTGAGTCTATGGCCAACTTTATGGCCAGGCCGCATGGCCGAAACCCACGGGAGCTGGACGGGATGACTCCTTTCTTGGCACCGGCGGCAGCCGTCGGGACTCCTTGGCTCGCCACCGCGTAGCCCCTAGAGCGGACCAGTCCCACCTGGCAACCCGCTGCAAGGGGTAACCGCAAATCTGAGGCCCCAAGCGTCGTACCCAAGGTCAATTTCCTCAGCGTGGCGTGGCCGCGCGCACCGTTCCGGCCACCCCCGGGGCGGTCAGGCTCACTCACGTTCGGTGCTGCGGACTAAGCCAACCGACACGCCTCGACCCTCAGGGCGCGGATCGCCGCCTTGGTTGGCATCGCTAGCCCTCGAGGCGGTCCACAAGAATTATGCCTTGGCCATCGAGACCGAGGGCTCGTCCACGTAGCCGTCGTCCACGTAGCCGTCGTCCACGTGTAGCGACGAGCCAGGCAGCAAGAACGTTGACGCCGTACTGGCGCCGGGGGACGAGGAGGAGCCCCAGGTCGCACCATGGTACTGGACATTGTGTCAAGCGCTCTCGATGAGCAGCCGCGTCGCCTGGCGGCATCCTCCTTGTGGGCGGCGGGCAAACGCTCGCAGTGGCCATCGTACCGACACGTGGCAGTGCACAGATCCCGCGACGCTTGCTTGCCGAGTTTCCGGGTTAGTCAGGATGGCTGAGGCTCGCATCCCGGGATCCCGGGCCAACTCTCGTCGTTCAGCGAAGCAAGGTGCTCGTGGGAAGCTGATCACGAACCGTGGGTGATTCACTGTCCGATGGCAGGTCAAGGCGATGTCGCTACAGGGCGCGTGGCATCGAGCGCCGCTAGCCGTTGCAGCACCTGGCGCACCAGGACCTCCCTCGTTCCTCTGTAGTGGGCCAGCGCGAGGTCGAGGCGGAAGCGGAACTGAGGGGAGGCCGCCGAGCCATAGTTAACCGTCACCGGCTTCTGTCGGTTCAACAGCGAAAAGGCAGTAGAACCGGTCTGCTGGTCGTGCTGAAAACCTACGAGCTTGGCGAAGGCAACCTCCCGAGTTTGCTTCGGTCCCGTGAACAGGACTCGGTGGTTGGTGAGGTACAGTGCACCGCGGTCGATCGCGCCCAAGACCGGCTCCGCCTGTACGTAGTGGCCACGGGTCGCCCCGACGCGATAGCGCACACCTCTGTAGAGCGGGACCGATACGCCAGTAGATGCGCCCTCCCAGCGACCCGTATTGCGTGCATCCAAGAGGGCGGCTCCGGCGACCTTGTAGAAGAGGGTCTCGCCGATCGCGAGCGCGATTTCCTGAGTCGGGACCCCTTGGAAGCCCTCGGCGAGCCTGAGAAGCTCCACGCAGCCGTCACGCTCGGCTCGCCACTCGGCCAGGGCGTCCTCGTACCCGTTGGTTGCCCTCTTCTCCCGGTACCTCTCGAAGATCTCGACCTCCGTTTGCTCAGGCCTGGATGTAACTGACTGAAGCTTTGCCGACGATCACTCCGGCATACTCCTCTTTCCCACATTATTGCCCTGCATCGTCCAGCTCCGAGGCCATCTCCTCCACTAGGTCACGCCCCTCCACAGCAGCCTCTTCTGCTCGGTGCATCAAGCGCACGATGGGCGTCGCCTCGAGGGCCGCGCGCTGGCTGGCGATGGCTGCTAACCGCTCCCTCGCCCACTTGATCCCCTTGCAGATACGGAGAACCTGGTCCTCGACGGTCTCAGCGGGCCCCTCGTACCGCCAGTTCTGCAAGCGCCACTCCAAGGCTAGTGCTCTCAACTGGTCCGCGTCTCTGCACGCATAAGCATCGTTCACGCGGGCCATGAACTCCGTGCGGCGGGCCACATCTTCCTCCCCGATTGCCAAGTCCGGGTGGCAGTCCTTGGCCAAGGCCCGGAAGACCTGTTCGGTTTCGGGGGTCTTGGGCCGCTCTCGCTCGCCAGTGGGTTCGGGGTCGGCACCGTCGCATTCCTGCGGCGAGCTACCTCGCGTGCGGAGGTGCCACTCGACCTTGGTCCGGTATCGTGCCTCGAACGCGCGCGCCTTCAGTTCGAGCTGACATAGTCCACTCTCCGCCTCCACGACCGCCGTCTCCAGAGCCTCGAGCTCCGCCTTCAACTGCCTCAGCCGTGCCGAGCTCGGGTCGTCCAAGAGTGGGCGGAGTTCCCCGGTAGAGGTCACCTCGTCAGCTCCCTGCGTCGCCTTGCTGGGAGACTGGGAGCCTTTGCCAACAGTTCTGTATGGCCGCTCATCGCAGCAGGGTCGCCGAAGGCGACGCAAAACAGGTTGGGGCTTTCAGACTGGCCAACCCTGCCGACGATGAGGGTTCTCCGACTTACTGAAATCTCATCGAGCGGGTCCGGCAGGGCCGTTTCCCACAGCACGTGGCCGTCGGCACCGTCGAAAGCGTAAAGCCTCTTGTCGGTGGCGACCGCCAACGAACCATCAGACCCGGATTCCAGCTGCTGCACCCGCTTGGGGCTGTCCCATTGCCAAAGAGGGCTACAGGTCTCGGTGTCCAGGCAGGTCAGGCGGACGCGCCGCTTGTCAGCCACGCACACGGCTCGCGCATCATCCCGAGCGCCCACGACCCTCTCGTAGGGGAGAAGCATTCGGCTCCCGTCGACGCCGATCCGCTCGACTCCAGCGCGACCCGTGATGAAGGCGTAGCCTTTCACAGGGACCAAC
>JAMDDF010000147.1 GCA_023489205.1 Actinomycetota bacterium
GTTAGCGGTGGCCCGGGTAGTGGTGATAGGGCAGGGCTTTCCTTTGAGCCGAGCGAGCTGGCTTGGTCACAGGTGAGCATAGGGTGGCGTGAGTGCCCCGGTGCCGCCGAGTGCCCCTCAGGGGGCCAGTGCTTCGTCGAGCTCGCCCGCAAGAAGGCGGCTGAAGCCGACGTCGTCGTTGTCAACACGCACCTTTACGCAACCTCGCTCGCGGTCGAGGAAGCCGGGCTTTTGCCCGCGCACGACCTGGTCGTCTTCGACGAGGCACACGAACTGGAAGACATCGTGTCGGCTGCGTTCGGCTTTGAGATAAGCGGGGCGCGCGTTGGGGGGCTCGCCCGTGCGGCGCGCCCACTGGGCTTGGCGCCGGGGGCCATAAGCGGTTTGGAGGAAGCAGCGCTTTCCCTCGCCGGCGTGCTGCGTTCCTACCGTGACAAGGCGCTGCCGAGGCCCCTAGGCCAAGAACTGGCCGGCGCCGTGGGCTTGTTGCGTGAGCGTGTAGCCGCGCTTGCGGAGGAACTGCGCAAGCTTCAGCGCTCTGGCGGGACTTTAGGGGCGGTGAGTTTAGGGACGGTGACCGTAGGGGCGGGGACCTTGGCGACGGGCGAGCCTCGGGGACAAGGAGCGAACAAGCCCCAAGGTGCCAAGCGCGAGGCCACCAAGGCGCCCCGGCGGGAGCCGCGCCGGCCCCAGGGCCGGCCCCAACTAGACGCCGGCGCCGCCCGCCAGCGGGCGCAAAAGGCCGCATCGCAGCTCCTTGAGGACATCAACAACTTGCTCGAGCTCCCAGAGGGCCAGCTGGCCTGGGTCGAAGGCCCCGAAAATGCCCCGTTGGTAAAGGTTGCGCCAATAGACGTAGGGGCAGCGCTCAGTGCGAAGCTGTGGTCCAAGCAGGGTGCGCCTACTGCCGTGCTCACGAGCGCGACCGTGCCTTCGCACTTGGGCGAAAGGCTCGGCCTGGCCTCGGGCGCCTTTGTCGAGATGGACGTCGGCAGCCCCTTTGAGTACTCCGAGCAAGCCCTGCTCTACTGCCCGCTCCACCTCCCCGACCCCCGCGCGCCAGGTTTTGAGGCCGCTATGCACGAAGAGCTCGTCGGCCTGATCGAGGCGGCCGAGGGGCGCGCGCTCGCGCTGTTCACGAGCTGGAGGGCCATGCGTGCCGCTTTGGACGTGGTGCGAGGCCGGGTGGCATGGAAGGTGCTCGCGCAGGGAGAACTGCCAAAACCCAAGCTCATTGGCGAGTTCGGCTCGGACGAGCACTCCTGTTTGTTCGCGACCATGGGTTTTTGGCAGGGAGTGGACGTGCCCGGGCCGGCGCTGTCGCTCGTGACTATCGACCGTTTGCCCTTCCCGAGGCCCGACGACCCGCTGCTTTCGGCCCGGCGCTCGGCCCTTGGCGCGAGCGCTTTCCAGCTGATCGACCTCCCGAGGGCGGCGACCCTGCTTGCCCAAGGCGCCGGCCGGCTCGTGCGCTCGCGCCAAGACCGTGGTGTGGTCGCGGTGTTCGACCGGCGCCTCGGCAAGGCCCCCTACCGCTGGGAACTGGTAAAAGCGCTGCCCCCGATGAGGCGCACGCGCTCGCGCCAAGAAGTGGTCGAGTTCCTCTGCTCGCTCAGGCACCCCGAGGCCCGCTAGGCCGTCACAGGGCCCGTGTTCAATTGAGGCGTGAACAAGTACGGGCGCAAAGCACTACAAGGCATCGCCGCGGCCCACAGCGGCCTGTTCTCTGCAAGCGAGGCGCTGAAGGTCGGCGTCGGCTACACCGATCTGGTGCGGGCTGAGTCCGCCGGCGAAGTGAGGCGGGTCCGACGTGGCGTCTACGCCTTCGCCGGCGTCGCGACCTCCGGGTGGGAGCCGATCCTGGCGGCGGCGCTGGCTGCGGGCCCGTCTGCGGTCATATCCCATGGCAGCGCCGCGACTGTGCACCGCTTTGAGTACGGGAGGCGCGACGGCCAAGTCGAGCTGACCTTGCCCCGCGGGGGCTCTTGCCAGCTCCCCGGGGTGACCCTGCACAGGAGCCGAGACCTGCTGGCAGCGGACGTAGCGACGAGGCGCGGCGTGCTGGTGACCTCGCCGGCACGCACATTTGTAGACCTCGTAGGCCGCCTGGGGCCAGTACTGAGCGAAAAGCTCCTAGACGAGGGGATCATCTGCCGGCGCTGGAGCGCCCAAGGGGTCCAAGAGGCGCTCGGCAGGTCGCGGGCCAACCTCCCCGGACGCGAAGTGTTGCAGCGATTGCTCGATTCCCGCCTGGAGGCGCCCGTCGCCGACAGCGTTTTTGAAGCGCGCGCCTACCGTGCTCTCGAGGCGCTCAAACCTTTCCAACCTCATTACCAGATCCACGCGGGGAAGTCGCTCTACGTGGTGGACGCCGCATGGCCACCAGACATGGTCGTTGCCGAGTTCGTCGGCAGGGCGCACCGCGTTGCTTCGCGCTCCGCCTTCGACCGCGAGCGCCACAAGTTGACCGCCCTGGCGGCCCTTGGGTGGAAGATAGCTCACGTCGTGGCCACGATGAGCGACTCGGAGATATTCGAGGCAGTCCTGCTGCTGCTCCTCGCTGCCCGCCGCCAGCCCCTCCCCCAGGGTCGGGCCCAGATTAACTACCTATAGCGCAAGGAAACCGGGCCCGACGGCGCCGGGGTGTAGCTAATCACGCCCGACGGCGCTCGGGCCCTCGCCGTTGGGCGGGGTTACTTACACTTGGGGCCGGCACTTGGCGCCGGCACTTGGCGTCGGCACTTGGCGCCGGCAACCCAAGCGCCGGCACTCAGCGCTCGCTCAGGTTGAAGCCGCCGTTTGCCCTGCGTTTCCACACTTTCCACCATGGGCGCGAGCCGCGCTCGTGCTCTATGTCGGCCACGATCACGAAGGTCCCGTCAATGATGTCCCGCTGGTAGCGCGGGCAATCGCGCGGGCAGCGCCAGGGCGCCTCGGGGGCCAGGTTGAGCACGCAAAAGCGCGCCACCTCGCCCGAAGCGTAGGTCCGGCTCTGGAAATGGCGGCAGTCTTCCCGCATCGGCACCCGACCAGTTTGGCATGCCTTGGCGCGCCGGCGGTGCCCGGCAGGCTCAGGCGAGCGCGGTTGGCCGGCCCTTCCAACCGGTGGTGCCCAAGCGGTGCCGGCGCGCAGAGTCGAGGGTCATGGCCATGTACAAAGAGCAGGTGAAAGGGAGCGCAAGCGCGCTAGCGGGGGAGACCTTGTAGTACCTAGCGAGCGGCAGGTAGCTCGCCGCCATCGCCGTCCATGCTGCCAAGCCTGCGAGGGTGGTCAGGGGCTTTGCCGCCACGAGCCCGATTGCGCAAAGCAGGGGAGGCGACAGGTAGACAAACGAGAGCGCCGCCATTGCCCCTGCCAGTGCCGCCGGTTTGCAGCCGAGCTGGGTGTAGGCGCTGCGGGCCACCATCGCCCAGATGTCGGCGAGGCGCGGGTAGTGCCGGAGGCTCTTTATGCAGGGGGCTTGCCCCGGGCCCGAGCCGCCCGAGCCGCCGGCCAGGGTCAGCCAGAGGTCGAAGCCGGCGGCCGACAACGCCTTTGCGAGGGCCACGTCGTCGATGGTGGCGTCCGCGAAGGCTGCCACGCCGCCCACCTCCTCCAAAGCCTCCGCATTCACGAGAAAGCAGCCCCCCGCCGCCGCGGCTGTCGCCCTCTCGGGGTCGTTCACCCACCTGAAGGGGTAGATCTGGGCAAAGAAATAGACAAAGAGCGGCATTGTCAGGCGTTCCCAGCGACTTTGGGTCGCGAGGCGGGCCATGACCGAGACGGCGGGCTTGTCGCCGGCGACGGCGCTCGCGACGAGCCGGCGGAGCGAACCAGGCGGGTGGGCGATGTCCGCGTCGCTGAAGAGGACCCACTCGGGCGCCACCGGGGCCGCCAGGGCGCGTTCGACGCCTTGGGCCATAGCCCAAGGCTTACCAGCCCAGCCTCTGGGCCGGGGCCGCCCCTTGAGGACTGTCAGGCCGAGCCTGGCGTCCGGGCTCGTCCTCGCCAGGGCCCTGGCCAGCTCGCCGGTGCCGTCGGAGCTCTGG
>JAMDDF010000009.1 GCA_023489205.1 Actinomycetota bacterium
AAGGTGCATCCGGCGGAGTTCCGTCGCAGTGCGCCCTCATGGGATATAGCTGTCCCGTCACAGCCAGGCCGGTTGGAAGGGGTTTCCATGGCGGGTTTCAGCGACGACGCGAACGAACTGGTCGAGGTGGAGTTGGTCCCGCACACGGCTGTCATGGTGGTCTTCGACCTCGGCGAGGAACGGCTTGTCGTGGACGACAGCCTCGGCGAGGAGCAGCGAGAACGCGTCGTCGCCGGGTTGGCGCCGAGAGGCCTATGCGGGCGAGGGCTGGCCGGGAGCTTCGAGTGCCTCCAGGTGCGGCTGTCGCCGCTGGTAGCGCACGCGGTGCTGGGCCCCTCTTCGGAGCTCGCTGGGACGTTGGTCTCCCTCGACGACCTATGGGGCCGCGACGCCGTACGTGTCCATGAGCAACTCCGCGGAGCGGGTTCGTGGGAGCAGAGGTTCGCGCTCGCCGAGTCAGCGCTGGTCCGCCATCACGAGGCCCGCCGAGTGGTGGACCCCGAAGTCGCCTTCGTCTGGGGGCAAATGGTGGCGAGCGAGGGACAGGCCAGGGTCGACCGGTTGGCCGCGCTGGTGGGGTGGAGCCGCAAGCGCCTGTGGTCGCGGTTCCGGTCCCAGGTCGGCCTCACCCCCAAGCGTGCCGCTCGGCTCGTCCGCTTCGACCACGCTGCCCACCGCCTCGCCGCTGGTCACAGCGCCGCCCTTGTGGCAGCCGAGAGCGGCTACGCCGACCAGTCCCATCTCCACCGGGACGTCATGGCCTTCGCCGGGGCAACACCTACCGCGGTTGCAGTCTCGCCTTTCCTGGCGGTCGACGATGTCGCGTGGCCTACCCCGGGCTACGGGCCCCAGAGGACGGCGCAAGCCAGATGAGGGCTCAGTCGATCGTGGTGACCTGAAAACGCCCCGACCTATCGGCGTCAACTGGCGCTGTCAGGCGGGCGAGGATGTCACTGGGCTTCTGTTCCAATGGCACCGGGGGTGCCCACCCGCACAGCGCTTCTAGGCGCGGGGCGTTGCCAACGTGCAGAGGGACGTCGGCGGCGCGTGCGAAGTCGCTGTTGTTCTCCAGGCGGGTAGCATGCTGGTGGTTGGGGAGTAGCCCCTCGCCGGGAGGTCGACATGCTGGCGCCGTCGGGCGCCCGGTCCCCGGGTCCGTAGGTGCGGATGGGCGAGACCATCCGTTCGGTCCATGTTGTAATGGCCGGGCGGTGGTCGAGTGCCCCGCCCGGCGGAAAGAGCAGGGTTTGCGCATGTCGCCCTACGTAGCCTTGGTGTGCTTCCCGGTGATCTTCGTCGGCGAGCTACCGGACAAGACCATGTTGGCCAGCCTGGTCATGGCCACTCGAGCCCGTCCCGTGCAGGTGTGGGCGGGTGCTGCTATGGCCTTCGCCGCCCACGTCGCGATGGCCGTCACTGCCGGCGCTGCCCTCTTCGCTCTCCTGCCCCGCCAGGCCGTCAACGCAGTGGTCGCGGCTGCGTTCGTCGCTGGTGCCGTCTATGCCTGGGCGTCTTCGCGCTCCGAACAAGAAAAAACCGTCGGACGCCTGCCATCCGGTCGAAGTGTGGTCCTCAGCGCCTTCATGGTCATTTTCGTCGCCGAGTGGGGTGACCTGACCCAGATCCTCACCGCCAATCTCGCCGCCAAATACAGCTCTCCGCTCTCGGTCGCGATCGGGTCGGTGGCGGCCCTGTGGGCTGTCGCCGCGATTGCCGTCATGAGCGGCAGTACCCTGCCACGGTTCGTCAGCATCCGCCGGACCCGCCAGGTCACCTCCGTCGTCCTCATCGGCTTGGCCACCTATGCCGCCTGGACGGCGGCATACTGACGACCATGCCTCCCGCGCCCCCAATGGCGGTGCCGCGATGGCCCTGACCATCTACGGAGTCACCGTGCTCGTGTTCATGATGGGCATGTACGCGCTCGAGCGCCGTGACGACCGCTACATTGCCGCCTTCGCTTTGGGCTGCGCCCTGTCCTCGAGTTACGGCTTCTTGTCCGGGGCCTGGCCCTTCGGCGTCGTCGAAGCCGTCTGGTGTGCCATCGCCGCACGCCGCTATGTGCTCACCCGTAGACGACCCCGTTCGGCAAGCGACTAGGTCAAAATGGTCGCCGCGCGGCATCGCCGACCTGAGCGGCTCTTAATCGGCTGCCGACTTTCCCTCCGATCTGGCGTTAGGAGGATGCCCGGTTGGCAGCTACTTCCAGCACCTTCAACACGTTGAAGGTGAGGCAACCGCCGAACTTCTCGTACTGCCCGCCGGTCGTAAGAGCAAAAGCGGTCGCCTCAGCCGAGCGCCTTCATGAGCGCTTTGGCGATCGCCACGTTCTGGCTCATGGACTGCTCGTTTTGCGAGGGAGTCCCCGAGACTTCTATCTCGTAGCGGCCCCGAAGAGCGTACAGGCCGTTGGCGGTGTCGAAGAAAGGTTTGTTTGGCTGGGTGGGGGACCGTGGTCGGAGTCTCGAATTCGCCTTTTACCGCTCGCCGGTATTTGGAGGCGGCGTCTGTCACGACCAGCATCACGAGCACCGATGGGGAGCCGGCGTCGTTGGGGGTGACGTACTTGTACTGGTTGCCCCGGGCGCAGCGGTCAGGCGCGACGCTAACGAGCAAAGACCTCGGCCGGTCCGTGGTCTTCGAGACCGGTTGGCGGATAAGGGCCGCCATTTTGCGGCCCGGCAACAGCTTGCACACGTTTGGGCCCATAGCCGCCCGAGGCTGCCCCGTCCTGGCTGGCATGGGTCACCCGTGCCGGCGACGCCTTGGCATAAGCAGCCCCCGCGGGCGAGGGAACGATCGTGCTGAGGGCAAGGAGGCTACCCAAAACGCCACGTGCTGGCTTTCTGCTACGCTTGGCCCTGCCGCTCCCAAGTACCGAAAATGGCACGCGCCAACCTCCTGTCTTGGGCTTCCCTAGACCTGAACTAGACCCAAGCCCGTCAGGCGAAGATGGTTGTGGACCACCACGGGCTGGCCTATGCGTCCGCTCCTGGGCGGTTTGTCCACTACCGCGATCGTCGCCCTCGGCCCTGGCCCCTACATCAGGAACACCACCTGATCTTTTCTGGCCCACCTGTAGTCAGCATGTGAAGCGAGGACTGGGAGCCATGCGCCAAGGGACTCGCTCGACCACTCGGGAGCAGGGCCGCAGGACGGTGTTGACCTGCGGAAACCTTGTGGAGCTCGAGAGGAGATCGAACTCCTGACCTACGCATTACGAGAGGGTCACGTGCCTTTCGGCCCAGTCTGCGCGGACCAAGTTGCGCTGAACGAAATGCCTGTGATTAGGGTCAAGGGTGGATGACGCGGGGAGTGCGGGGACGCGTGGGGGACGCGGAGCCCAGGCTCTCGACGGGGCGGCAAGGGCGGCGTCCAGGGACGCCTCTCATGAACGTTCTGGGCTAGTTTCGGCCTCCAGGGGTATGTCACCAGGCCGGCGGTAGGGGCGCCCCTTGGGAGGGGATTCGCCTGCGATTATGTGACACATCCTCCTCACGTGTTCGGCGTGCCGGGCCGCCCACGGGATCTTCAAGCGGAACGCGTCCTGGTGTCCGCTGCAGACGAGCCGAACGAACCTCGAGACCGCTGCGGTGGGTGCCAGATACCCTTGCGATAGCCAAAGGCAGGAGGCTGCATGGAATCAGTCAGTGTCCGCTACATCGTCAACGACGTCGACGCCGCCATTGACTTCTACTGCGGCCAGCTCGGCTTTCACGAGGATGCGCCCCGCACCTGCCTTCGCCATGCAATAAACGGCTGTAGTTGTGCCAACGGTGGTTCGCTGTGAGTGGCTGGGGACGTGTGGGGGACGCGTGGCCGACCTCTGGGTTGTGCCGGTAGCCCGGGCGGGGACCCCAGTACTTGACTCGCTTCAGGGTGAGCACGAACTGGCACGGTGGTTCACCAGTCGCTAAGGACACCCTGTGCCTTCGGCTCCGGCGGCGGCCAGCAGCACGGCATGATGTCCCGTGATGAGGGTGGCGTTCGTGGACGTTGGCGGCACTCTGTGGCCGA